>NZ_AYTE01000033.1:0-39941 GCF_000506245.1 Williamsia sp. D3
CCACCACCGCATCACGCCGACCATCACCGGCGGTGCCGGTCGTGTCGGCCGGCTCGGTCTCCCCGGTCGACCACCCGCTGGGCACGACAGTCAGCGGGATCGTGGTGTGCGCGGCCAGTGCTGTACTCACTGACCCCAGTACCCACCGGGCCACGGCTCCGGCGCCGCGGCTGCCGACCACCAGCATCCGCGCGCCCGCCGACGCCTCAAGCAGCGCCGCCACCGGCGACTCCGAAGCGATCTGGGTGGTGACGGTCAATTCCGCGGTACTTGCGACCGCCCGCGCCTGCTCGGTCGCGGCAGCCAACGCGTTTTCGGCCTGACCGCGCAGATCAATGTAGAAGCCCTCGGGAAACGGGGTGGTGACCGGCGGAAACGCCGAGGCCACCAGCACCAACTCCGAACCATGCGCGGCCGCATCAGCAGCTGCCCACCGCACCGCGGCCACTGCACTCTGCGAGCCATCAACACCGACCACCTTCGAACCTTGCGCCACCACAAACCCTCTCGCTCTGTCTGCCTGTCGGGGCGAGGAACATACACGATCGACTGTGGGCCCCCACGCCTATCGGACATGTATCGCCCAGCGGCACTGTAGCTGGCCGCTCCCGCCAGCGGTGGGATTGTCGCCCAGGGTTCACCCACACTTTTTGTTCGCTCCATGCCCTGTGCTCAACGGGGCTCAGCGATCACCACATCGGCCATCCCTGCCATGTTCCCACACCGTCCGTGAAGCTGTGTGGCCTTCGTGGGTGATGCCCCAGCTGGTGCTGAGCGAGCACACGATTCAGGGGACGTTTCGTCACTGGTGACGAAACGCATTGTGCCACAATGTATTACGCCGATAATAATGACTATGTTATGTCATATCAACTTGACGCTTGGCCGATAAGCGCATTTCAGCGGGAACCGGGCTCGACAGCGTTCGCGATTGTCTGGGCAACGCGATCGGGTGTGGTGTTCGTGGTGTCGACGACCTGGGCTGCGTCGTGGAGCCAGGTGCGGGACGCTTCGGCGTAGGCATCTAGGTAGTGCAGCCGGAACCTCGAGGGGCCCGGAGTGATCTGTTAGCAGGGGTCAATACGCGGGTGAAGTAGTCGGCGGCGGTGAGGCCGAACTCGACGAACATTTGCTCGGCCCCACGAGTGCCCTGCGATCAGCTGTTGAGGAATTGTCTTGGGGCGTACGGCCTCTGAAAGCCCGATACTGTTTATGAAGCGGCGTCTTATGAAGCGGCGTCGCCCGGTCATCCATTCTGGAGGCAGGCGTACTTAACGAAGGAGAGTGCGGTTACAGCGTGTCCGGTCGCGGCCATGATGTTGGGTGACCGGTTCGTGCAGGCCGTCGATAGGTACGTACATCACCCGGCCTCGGGCCAGGTCGAACTACGGCCTGAGGTGACTACGGTGTTGAGCGCGAAATACCCAACCCGTGTGGTGCTTAGCAAGGCTGATGGGCTCGCTCGCCAGCCGGTGGTGATGACGGTCCAACGGTCCGCGTCGCCGGACCTCATTGTCTGTCACGTGGTCGATTACAGCGACAACGCTGTGTCGGGGGTCGACACTGCCGTCCGGTTGGCGCATGCACGAGCCCGGGGCTCAGCTCGCATGATCACTGCGTTCGCCAGACGATTCGGAGTCGATGAGGTCACTGCGTACGCGATCTTGCAGTACGACGCCGACTGGCCGTTGTCCATGAAACGCTGACGCCGCATCGCGGTGGTGTAGCGGCAACAGACCTGAACTCTAGGGGGCCGAGGTGTGCCAGGCGGCCAGATTCGGACGCAGCCGGGCTGTGCTGCTACGCGGCTTTACCCCTAGTTTTCTGCTGCTGCGTTGTTATTCGTCAGTGTCAGTGGTGAAGTCGGCTCGGTCGAGGAAGATGAGGGCACCGTTGTCGAGTGCCACCGCGTAGCGGCGAGGCCGGATGAGCGTGGTGCGGTCGAGTTTGACCGTGCCGTCGGGAAGTTCACCGAAGTCTTCTGCGATAAAGCCGGCACCGCCGCCGGCGCTGGAGGACACGCGGACACGCGCTCCGACGGCCACAGGTGCCGTTCCCATGGGGCGGTCATAGGTGGGCATCACACAATTAGATCAGACTATATAACGTTCGGCGACCGCTAGACCGGCGGCCACTCGGTCAGCGGCGTTGGTTGTAGGCCGTAATCACCGATTCCGGTATTCGTCCGCGAACGTTTACTTCGTACCCGTTTGCTGTGGCCCAGGCGCGGATGGCGGTTGCGCCTGTGGCCGATGTAGCGGCGGGCCCCCCGTTTGTCTTAGCGGTACCGTTCACCCGGCGTGAGGCGGTGAGGTACTTGTCGACGGCCTTGCGAAATTGCGCAGCGTGCTCCGGTGAGGTGTCGAACTCGTAGTGCTTGCCGTCGAGCGCCCACCGAATGGTGACGAACTCCTCGAGCACCGCACCGTCGAGATCATCGATGAACTGCACAGTCTGCTTCTTCGCCATAGCTACTGCTCGCCTCAGAACTTCGAGTTGGAAGACTGGTGAATCGGCTGTGCCGACACGAAAGATCGTAACAATGCTCCATCGCTGCACGCCTGTCTTCGTCCCGACCCCATGTGCCTTGGTGGTGTGAACTGCGCACGACCGTGTGCCAAGGGGAAGCGCCGCCAGTCGGCCCGCATCCTTTTCGGCCGCTGATCAGGTCATTCAGGGCCTGATGAAGGCTGGTCGTAGTCAGACGCCGCGAGCAGCTTCACCCAATCCCGGCCGTAGACGGGCTGGGTAAGCGATCAGCTGCGAGGTCAGCACCCCGCCGGGTTGCCGTCGGTATCGGCGACAACCACGTTAACGGGATCGCTCGGAAAGACAGAGACAAGCAACACCTCAAACGGGCGGTCGGGGGATTGCCAGCACCACTCGAAGCTGGAATTGGGCTGTGCCTGCGCAGTGCGAAGCTGCAGCTTGTTGATCTGCTGTGGAGGAAGCCGATCGCCAATCCACTTCGTCGCGTCCTCGAACTGCCAGCCAGGCAGGTCGTAGGCCGCCGTAGACGTCGTTGGCTCACCGATAGCGATCGCCTCAGGCGGCATGACAACGCCAGCTATGCCCGTATTCACTACGGCAGCCATCGGGACCTCATCTGAACCCGCAACTGCCGGATCGGCCGCGTGCGTATCGCTGCCACATGCCACTAGCGATGCTGCACAGCACACACCGACTAACAATCGCTTCATAGAAGTTAAATATACTAATCAACTACTCCGCCCGTGCAGGTGGCCGGTTCGTTGCCGCCTCGATAGCGCGTGCAAGGGTCTGCTGCGGGACACCAGGTCTTCTGCGAGGCCGAGCTGGTCCGATGCGGTCATTCCGCACGAGACCCGGCGATCGTGGCGGGCCGTCAACGGGTGGTCAGTTCGGGCCGGCGTCGATGACGTGTTGAGCGATGACGGCGAGTTTGATGTTGCGTTCCTGCGAAATCGTGGTCAGGAGTCGGAATGCGTGGGAGTCGTCGACGCCGTAGCGTTCCATGAGCATGCCTTTGGCTTGACCGATGGTGTCTCGGGTGGTCAGCGCGGCACGGATTTGGTCGTTCGCGCGGACCGACGCCATCTCCACTGCGGCGTGGGCGGCGAACAATTCCCCAATGGAGCGGGCCTGTGTATCGAACACGCCAGTAGTGGTGCTGTGCACGTTCAAGGCGCCGAAGGTGTCGTCCTCGCTGACGAACAGGCTAAAACACGCCATCGCTGCAATGCCGAGATCGTCGGCGGCGCGGGAAAATGCGGGCCACCGAGTCTCGGTGGTCATGTCATCGATCCACACGACCGTGTCGTCTCCCGCGGCTGCGGTCAGGCATGGCCCTTCGCCGAGCTGTTGCTGCAGGTTGTCGCACTGTCGGGCCAGGTCGCCTACTGCGACCGGGGTCGTGATCACTCCGCGCGCTGAGACCAGTGTGACGCTGGCATAGTCGGCGCCTTTGATGGTCTCGATCGCGGCTTGGGCGATCCTGGTCGTTGCTGATGCCTCATCCTCGCCGGCGACACGCAGCTGCTGGGCCATCTGCGCTAACCGGGTCGATACGTCTACCTCAGAATCCACCAGACCGTCTTCCGTCGCCACGTAATCTCAGACGTGCTCAAGCTACACGAGCGACCACAAATAAGGCGGCGGATAGCCTCCTAGTCGCAGACGTACACGCGGCCCACTGGCAGGCCAGAGATTCTGCTGCCGGAGCGGTCGGTCAACCTGTACGACTGCAATCGTGGGTTCGCTGCGGGCGGGTAGTACCTGCCGCAGATCCACGGTTCGGGGGTCTTCGTGAGTGACTTTTCGTAGCGAGTGACGTGCTTGGTGAACTTTAGCTCTTGTGGAGTCGGTGAGGCCACTCCGTCTCGCGCTTGTTTGATACACCAATGCGGTGGGGGTTCGCGTCCTGCAAAATGGATGAAACAGGAGTCCCAGTGTTGGCAATGTGTCTGTGGGACACTGGCTTTAGCATCAGTGTCAAAATGGGGGTTGGTCGTTGCCGTACATGGGTGTGATGGTGCTGGTGGTGATGATTGCGGCGTTGGTCGACATCATCGGTAGTGAGGCGGGTGTGCGGGGGTTGCCGCGGTGGGGGTGGTTGTTGCTGGTGATTGTTCTTCCGCTGGTGGGTTCGATCGTGTGGTTTGTGGCCGGTAGGCCGGTGGCGGGTGGTTATGGGCGGCGATCAGGTTCTGGGCGGGCGAGCGCGTTGGGTTTTCCGGAGTATGACGAGCCGGGCCGGTTCGAGCCGGCAGATCCGGCGGCTGATGCAGAGTTTTTGCGGCAGGTTCGTGAACGTGCGAGGAGCAACGCCGCCAGGCTGAACTCGACCGTCGACGTCGCCAACAGGACGGCTGAAGACTGTGGCCAAGACAGGTGCTTTCACCTTTCACCGATTCCCCGTAGGATGACGGACGGTCATCATGCGAGCGTGCCGACCATGCCGTGGGTGGCAGGCCTAATGATCGGCATCCCGGCCCGGCAGCACCCGAGACGTACGACACCCGAGACGTACGACACCCCGAGGCCAGGTGGTCGATGAGCACCACGGACCCGCCCGAAGAGATCGCTGCGGCCGACGATCCCGGCGATCCGGTACCGCTGCGCCCGCCGACCACACGCAGCGATCACCGCCGCCGGCGCTCGTCGGGGCCGTTGATCGGAGCCGACCTCGCCATGGTCGTGACCATGGCATCGGTGATCGGTCTGCTGCTCGGCGTCGTCGGCCTTGTAGAACTACTCACCTAACGGAACACCGCTGTGGAGGGTACATACGCGAGAGGAGGATGTGCGGGATGGCTGATCCCCGTGAGCACCCTGCGCTTGCCCTCTCGGTCATCGCCGGGCTCAGTGGTGTTCTTCTTTGCAGTTGCTCACCTGACACGACCCACCCGCGCCGCACGGCGGCAGCCATCTCGTCCGCACGCCTCGTGGAGCCCCCGCCAGAGAGCAACAGTCTGCCGACCGCAGAGCGCCTAGAGGCCCAAGTCCAGGCCACATGCCCAAGTCCAGGCCACATGAGAGACCGCCTTCGGCTACACCCGAATCGTCAACACAAGATGCACGGATCCATCGGGAACGTGCCTCGTCGACTTCGACGACGCACCCACGGAAGTCATCTCGGTCACCTACGAAAAGGCGAACATACGTCGGGCCGCTGAGGCCCAAATGAACAGCTGTTCGCGTGGTCCGAATGCGCTCGGCCAGCCAGCAACTCACGCTATGTTTCGTCACTGGTGACGAAACGCATTGTGCCACAATTGATCACGCCGATAATATAGATTATGTCAAGTAACCTTGACAAGGTACTGGTCGAGGCACTGCTTCACCATGTAGGACGGGCGTGCCGACGTGTCCCCGGCCCTTCACCATGCACCATTTCTGTAGTTAGACACCACGATAAATGCCGTCTTCGTCTGCATTGTCGGCAAAATCTGCGAAGTCCATGTTTGCTAGGGCCAGGTTGTTCTCGATGGATGCCATGGCAGCTGGTGTGACGCGCACGGTTCGGCCGTGCTCTTGGGGGTAGTGGCTGCCGCTGATGTCGATGGCAAGGATGGGGTGTTCGGGGTCGGTGAGTGTTCGGTGGTCGGCCAGGAAGACATAGAACGGTGGCGGTTCGCCCATAGCTTGCAGGAGTGTCTCGACCGTGATTCCGTCGAGTGTTGGATCCTCGACCAACGTGAGGTCGGCCGTAAAGGCGTCAACGGGATCTGGTGCCAATGCTGCGTTGGCAACCTTGTGCCAAGCGCTGGTGTCACTGTAATCGCCTCTGATTAAGAGGGATCGATCTTTCAGTTCTTCGGAGTTCAACGGTCCGGAGTGCGTCGGCGCTTCGCGAATGGTGACCGCAAGTTGACGTCGCTCCTCGACATCGGCGGCGCTCGTGGCGGGTGGCGTCTGGGGGCTACGGATAATCTGTCTGCCGGCGGAACTCGGGATCGGCCAGATATCGAATCGCATGTGGACGGTGTCGGCGTCCGGTCGACGATCGCGGCAGCAAACACGAATCATGTTCCAGCCGTCTCTGATTGACGACAGCGCCAGGTCCAGAAAGTAGTCGTGATCGTCGTCCCGCGGCCAAGGCGGAGGTAACATTCGCACTGGCACGTAACCGAACTCACCGCCGCCTTGCTCAACGTAGTCCCACTGCTCGATGTCGGTCAGTGGCGGCTCAGAAGAATGGGTTTCCAACTCGACCGATGCACGTACCGGCGGGTCAGGAAGCCAAAACGCGAGCTCAGGCAGCCGTGGGGGTAAGTACCCTTCCCATTCGGGATCATCGGCCCGCCAGTTCAGAACATACGACGGCTCGTCCTGTATCCCAATACTCAATCGACCCTTGACGTCACTACTTGGGTACCAGGTCTGATACTCCTCCGGAACGCGGGAGGCAAAGGCACCTGCAAGTGCGACAAACCCTGTTCTACCGACTTCGTATTGCGCGTGCGCCACGTTCTTCTCCTCCCCAAGGATGGCCCCTCAGAATTAGACGAATCGTAGTACGACGGCGGGCCAGCCATACTTACCTCGACGATTCGGGGCGCAGCTGGCAGCAGTTCACCTGTACGCACTGTGCTGGATTCTGGGGATCCTCGCGTCACTCTGCCCTTCCCCACAGAGTGAATGAGCGCTTCATCGTGTTGCGGGACAGCATCTTCGGCGAGTACCAGCTGCCCCTCGATCAGGTAAGCCGAGCCAGGGTCGCAACCACGCACAACACCGGCCGATCTGGCTTGGCTATAGACCCGCACACACCGGTTTTCGAACACAAGCCGAGTTGAGGGCAGGGAAAAATCTCGACGTGGATATTTCCCTATGATTACCCAAGACTTCGGTGTAGAGTCGCTGACATGAGTGGTGACATGAGTGACATCAAGAAAGCAGTCCAAGGCGCCGGCGGCGTCATGACCTTCCAAGCGTGGGAGTTGCGCGATGCGATCGCCGCTGGTCGGCTCACACCACGCATCAACGGAATGATCAGCGAGACGTTGAAGTCATATGGTCTTGGGCACGTTCCGGCTGACCCTGACCTTCTGCCAACGTCTCAGTACGAATTTGTTCGTGTCTACGATCTGGGCACATCGGTTGGAAAGGTCATCGCTGCAGCTCAAGCGCCCGGCGAAGCAAACGATCGACTGCTCATCGAGTCCGTCGACGGAGATGCAGCCGATCTTGTCGCACGAGTCCGCGCCATTGTCGCGGAATAGCCTCCGATCAGCCCGTTGGCGCACGCGCATGCCGACTCGTCGCTAACCGGCTCACCTAACTCCGTGCTGTTCAAGCCTGATTGCCGTCCAGGCCGAACGCCCTTCCACCCGAAAGACTCGACTGATGCCGTCCAGTCCAGCTCAACCCGGTCATACAGATGCCGAGATCCACACGCACAACCATGATCTGCACACCGGCGCAGATCCCAGCCGGATCGCCAAACGTGCTGTCACCGCAACACTTCTAGTGCTGCTACTGATCTGCCTGATAGCTGTCCCCTACCTCGCCGCCGCCAACCCCACCAGCAAGGTCGCCGACTACCTCGGCCGCCACATCACCGGCACCCACACCACCATCGACTCCACCGCGATCCGCGACAGCAACCACTACGCCACCATCACCCTCGACGGTGAACCCCACGAACTGCTGGTCACGCAGCCGTGGGCCGCCAAGGACCCGCTGCATGCCGGCGAAAAGGTCATCGTTGCCCGTGCGAGCAACCAACACGGCGACAGCACGTGGCACATCGTCGACCGCGACCGCACCCTCTGGCTCGTCATCCTCGCCGGGCTACTCATCGTGGCCCTGGCCGTCGTCGCCGGCGCCAAAGGACTACGCGCCGCCATCGGCATCGCCGCAGCTGGCGCGATCATTCTCGGTTTCATCCTGCCCACCATCGCCGCCGGCGGACCACCCATACCCACCGCACTAGCCGGCAGCGCACTCATCCTGTTCGCCGTCGTCTACCTAGCCCACGGCATCACCTACAAATCGTCCACAGCACTGCTGGGCACCCTCACCGCCATGGCCTACACACTCCTGGTGTCCTGGCTGGCCGTCAAAGCCCTCCACCTCACCGGAATCGCCGCCGCCGACGACGAAAACGGGCACCTCGCCAACATCAACCTCCAAGGACTCATGCTCGCCGGATTCATCATCGGCTCACTCGGCGTCCTCAACGACGTCACCATCGCCCAAGCCTCCACCGTCTTCGAGCTCGCCGAACACCACTCCCCACTCACCGCGTTCCGCAAAGCAATGGAAGTCGGCAAGGACCACATCGCCTCAGCCACATACACACTCGTCCTCGCCTACACCGGATCAGCACTCCCACTCCTACTGATCCTGCACAGCACCGACTACGGCCTCCGATCAAGCCTCAGCCTCGAAATCATCACCACCGAAATCACCCGCAGCCTCACCGGCGCACTAGGACTCATCCTCTCCGTCCCACTCACCACCGCACTGGCAGCACTCACCTGCCAACGCACCGGCAAGACCACAACCCAACAACACGAAGGAGACCCACCACAGCTCACACCCAGCACCACAACCTGACCCACAGACCGCTGTCACCCCCATCTGTGACAATGCGGACAAAGCAACGAAAGGAACGACTGATGCCGTCCAGTCGCCGCGTCACCCTTCAACAAGTCCCACCAGCCAAACGCGACACCACATTCATCGGTGCCACCCTGACCATCGTTGGCGGGGTACTGCTCCAAATCGCGATCATCATCCACCACACCACCCTGGGAAACATCGCCGTCACCGCAGCAGCCATAGGCTGATCACCATGGCCATCGGCTCCCTACTGTCCCGGCGCACACCCCACCGCACCACCGACAAAAGAGCCACCATCACCGCAGCCCTGACCGGGGTAGCCCTAGTCATCATTGCGGTCATCCTCGCCATGACCACACCACTAGCCGGCGTCGCGTTCATCATCGGAGGCATCGCCGCACCCCTGATCAACCTCAGCGAGTACATCGGTCGAGACAGGACGACCGTCTGATGTCTCCGAACATGGATCCTTTGATCATCGTCTTCCACGCAACCCTGTTTGTCGGGTCGCTCTTTGGCGTCACCACCGCCGCAATGGGCCTGCTCAGACCCCCCTCTGCAGGAATCGATCGCCGGTACGCATTCCGGCTCGGAGGGGGCACAACCTCGGGCCTGCTCGCCCTCGGACTGTTGATGCAGTTCATCGTCACCAAGCTCAACAACGACCTCGCCGTCACCGGCTACATACTGCTCGGCGTCCTCGCCGCCGTGGCGATCACCAACCTGATCGGATGGGTGATCTGCACCCGGACACCCGCCAGAAACAACCCCCGACGAGAGCAGACAGCATGATCCTCGAACTACTAATCTGCGGTGCAACATTGCTGGCCCTAACACCATTCATCTTTGTCTACCGACGCGCGTGGCACATGGCCGGCGGCCAAGTACCACCACCAGTCCTACGCGGCGGACACCGCCACTCGCACAAGGCGAACCGATGACCGACGAGACGCTCCTGACGATCCTGTACCTCATCAGCGCGCTGACCATCCTCGCCAGCGTCGGACTCCTCGAAACCGCCAAACGCCGAGACCGGAAATGGTGGAACCACGCCACCACCGGGGACCCCAACGACCCAAACACGGCCAACCTAGCCACCACCCTGCTGCGCATCATCGACCTCGCGCACTACGCCTGGTGTCCAGCCGCCCTCGGCGCCGCCGCCGGCCTCGCCGCCATCTGGATCTCAGCCACACCCACCCAAATGGCCGGAGCAGTCGTACTCACCCTCGCCGCGATCGCCACCGCCAGCTACACATACAAAGCCCGCGAACGCATCACCAACAGAACTCACAAGCCCAACAGCGACGGCGCATCCGCAACCTCCACGGACGCCTAAGAGCTACCGCGACACCAAGCCCTCCCGCGGCCTAGCGCAAGCTCCCGCAACCAGCTCCCAGCGTCCTCGCGACCGGGCCCCTTCCCTCAGGCCGGCCACCACACTCCCCCGTGGTGGCTGGCCTTCTTGTTTGCCCGCTGCGCGGTCACCTACTCGGATACGCCTGCGGCGCACTGTGACCGGCCTGCGGCCGGATATCGTTTTGTCCTTCTGGCTTTCCGAGTGTGACCGGCGTCGTCCGCCACGCTAGATCTGACTCCCGGCCCTGCGGGCTCGGAAACTTTTCACACCCGTACTCCGCTGCGCTCCGCGTGAAAACTTCCCGATCAGATCTTGCGTTCTGTCCTCCTGTGCCGGTCCACCTCTCCCTTGCCAGAAGGGCAAAAAAGTTGGCGGACAGCAGGTCTGCCGCATCACTGTAGTGGAGGTCACCTCATGGACAACAACAACACCCCGATCACCCTGACCCACCCGGCCAACCTCATCGCCGCACTCCCGGCGCTGCTGGGCTTTATCCCCGCCGAATCAGTCGTGGTGGTGGCACTCAAAGACGTCGAGGTGCTGTTCACCGCCCGCAACGACCTCACCACCATCTCGCACACAGCCTCGACCATCATGGACACCGCGCGACGCCACAAAGCCACCAGTGTGTTCATCGTGGCCATCAGCGCCGACGACGAGAACGCCATGCAGAAGGCGATGGCAACCGCCCAGATCGCCGAGCTGCTCGGACTGGACGTCAACAATGTCCTGCACACTCCCAGCTGCGACGGACCGCAGACCTGGACCAACCTGCGCACCGGCGACAGCGGAATGACTGACGACTACCGCACCAGCCACGTATCGGTCCGGCTGGTGATGGACGGCAAAGCCATCTCCACCGCCCGCGAAGACCTCGAGGAGAGGTTCGCACTGACCGAACCGGCCACCGACCCGTACATGTCGATGAGCCTGCTCGACATCGCCCGACAAGTGCACGCCATCATGACCGGAAACGGCACGCTGACAGCAGAGTTGGCCGCAAACATCGGCCACGCAGTGACCAGCAACATCGCTTTTCGAGACGCCCTGCTCACCGTGGGATCTGACAACCCCCGAGCAGCAACCCAACTGTTCATCGACGTGGCAGGCATGCTCCGCGACCAAGTCCGCGCCGAAGTGCTGACCCTCGTGGTCGCACTGGCAGGACTGGCCGGAAACGGTGCCCTGATGAACGTCGCCATCGAGACAGCCCAACGCACCACCACACAATTGCCCACGCTGATCGAGTTGATCGACCTGGCCGCCGCCGCCGGGATCTCCCCCACCCAGCTGGCCCAAGTCATCCCCGATCCAGACACTGCCCGAGACACGATCGGAGGTGACTACACGACCTAAACCGCAGTGCCCTTCACCCAAGGCCCGCAGACACGTTCTGCGGGCCTTGTGGTGTCTACAGCAGGGTTTAGAGGTGCCGCCCCACTCCGTGCGGCGGCACCACGATGTCCGCCGGTGTGCGCCGGCCAAAGACCAGGACTTCAAGATCGACGGCCGCCGGCGGCCGCGGGCCATCGACTAGCCGTCTCATCGCTTGTTCTGCAGCGCTGCTCATGTCTCCCACCGTAACCGGCCGGCAGGAAAGAATGCCCGCTGCGCGGTCACCTACTCGGAGCGCCTTCGGCGCACAGTGACACCGGCCTGACGGCCGGAGAACCCTTTTGTCCTTCTGGCCGTCCGATTTTGACCGGCGTCGTCCGCCGCACAAGATCTGGCTCCGCTGCGCTCCGGCCTGCCGGCTCGGAAACTTTTTCAACCCGCACTCGCTGCGCTCCCTGAAAAACTTTCCGCCCACATCTTGTGCTCTGTCCTCCTATGCCGGTCTTTATCTCCCTTGCCAGAAGGGCAAAAAAAGTTGGCGGACACGACAACCCAGGGAGGCACGCCATGTTCTATGACCCGTTCGTTGCGATGGAGCACGTCTACAACCAAACGAAAATGCCCGGTGATCCGGCCTACGCAGACCTCGACGAGGCCACCAAAAGCGCACTGCTCGACCTCGCGATCGGCAGCCCCGAAGCACACCAGGCCGCCGCCACCGTCATCGACCCCAGCCACTTCACCCACTGACAAGGAGCACCCCATGACCATCGACTGCTACACCGAACTCGACGCCTTGGCCATCACCACACCGAACCTCGCCGCTGTGCAGCTGGCCGCGACGCTGCGGGGAATCACCTTCCAGCAGGCCATGATCGCCCAGGCCCGCGAGTGGTGCACCGCACTAGACGAGGCAATCGACCGGCACGCACAAGAAGCGGCCTACAACATCGGCCACGCCGAACACCTCGCAACCACCGCCGAACAACGCCGCGCCTGGCACCGAGAAGCAGCCGAACACCTGGACGAGGTCACCCGACTCACCGAGATCCGGACCGTGGCCGCACAAATGCTCGCCGACGCCGACACCAACCCCGTCGACCACACCCCCACAAACCCCAGATAGCGAAACCGCTTCTGGCCCATAAAGAAAAGCAGCCGGGCCGATTGATGCTCGGCCCGGTTGCTTCTCACCCACAATAGGAGAAAACACCATGGGAAACAACAACACTGCAACCATCACCCCGACCGCTGAGACCGCCGCTACCGGCGAGCTGGTGCACGCTAACCCGGCCGAGGTGGTCATCGATGACAACGTGCGCACCGACGCCACCCTGGACAAGGCATTCGTGGCCTCGATCGCCGCCCGGGGCGTTCTGTTGCCGGTCCTGGCCACCCGCGATGCCGATGGCACGTTGCGGGTGCGCGACGGGCAGCTGCGCACTCTCGCCGCCCGCGAGGCCGAATTGTCGAGCATTCCGGTCTATGTGATCAGCACCGAGGCCGCCGACGACGCTGCGACCATCGAGCGGATCAGCGACCAGCTGCAAACCAACGAGCAACGCACCCAGTTGAACAACACTGATCGGGCGACCGCTTTTCAGCAGTTGCTCGACCTGGGACTGTCGCGGACCAAGATCGCCAAGACCACCAACACACCGAAAAAGACGGTGGATGCGGCCCTGGCCATCGCCGGATCCGCACACGCGATGGCGGCAGTGAATGACCTGCTTACCTTGGACCAGGGCGCGATCATCGCCGGATACGAAGCAGACGGCGACACCGAGGCCGTGACCGAGCTGCTCGATGCCGCGACCGAGGGCCGGTTCGAGCACAAGCACGCCCAGCTGGTCGAGAACGCCGACCAACGCGCAGCCCTGCGCGAGGGTTTGGCGCATTGGCGGGACAAGGGTTTTCACGTCAGCGACGTACGCCCGCAGCACCGCAGCGCCTGGATCGAGTTCTACGGTCTGGTCAACGCCGAGACCGGGGAGCAGGTGACCGACGAGCAGCTCGACGACCTCACCCCCGAGCACGTGCTGGCGTTCGTGGAGACCGAGTATGAGGAGGTCTACCTCAACGCCGCCGGTGAGCGAGTCGAGGAGGCGACGATCGATTGGAGCGTGCAGGACGAAGGCCCCGACGCCGTCGCGGCGGACGGAATGGTTGATTGCCGTCTACTCACCGAGAAGCTGGAATGGAGCCACTGCGTCACCTGGTTTCACAACGATCCGGCCCGCGATGGCCTGGAAACAGCCAGCGAGCACCGGCAACGCAGCCGGTCAACGATGACCGATGTGCACCTACCCGGCGATGGCCCCAGCCCCGTCGCTGGTGCCGCCCAGGACGCCGACGGCGAGAGTGCCGAAGACCGCGCCGACCGGATCGCCCGCGAGCGCGCCGACCGTGAGCGCGAACGTGAAGAGGCCGAAAAGCGTGAACGCCGCAAGGTCATCACGCTCAACAAGTTGGGTGTGGCCGCGCAGAAGGTACGCCGCGACAAGCTCACCGAGGCGTTCGCCCGCAAGACCCTGCCCAAGGGCAAGGCTGCGGTGGTCGCAGCGTTCCTGGCGACCACGGTGTGGCGCAACGCTGATCTGTACAACGTCGCCCGCCAGGACGGCGACGCCAAGAAGATCGCCGCCGAGTTGCTCGGTACCGATCCGATCGAGGCGCTCGACGGAGCCGCCGCCGAACGTGCCCAGCTGATCGCGTTGGCGATCACGTGCGCCGCGCACGAGGCCAACCTGCCCAAAGACGCCTGGCGCGGTGGCCACGAGTACCTGCGCAGCATCGGGGATGCCCGCACCCGTTACCTTCGGTTTCTCACCGAAGCGTTCGGATACGCCCTGTCCGACGTGGAGAAGGTGGTCACCGGGGATATGAAAGCTGACGACATCGACATCAGCTGAACGCACTCGGAGCGGGGTAGGTGAGACAACCTGCCCCGCTTCGTCCCGCGATGGCAGCTCAGATGGGCAATGTCAGTTCGTCCTGCTAGCGTGCTCACCGAGAGCCTGGCCAACCGGACCATCCCCCCGGTCCTGGGACCACTCCCCCCGGTCCCGACACGTTTCTCCCCAGACCTGTGTCGCGTTGGCCAGGCTTCTCTCCCCCTCAGTCCGCGTTGTCGGACCTGGCGGTCCGAGCTTCGCCCTGGTGGTCACCACAGGGGCGCGCGCCTTCTCATGGTGGCTGGCCGGGGACCCCGACCTGTCAACCCACGCCCCGGCGGTGTCGCCCGTTCTCCGCTGCGCTGCGCCCGTGCGCTTCAACCACTTTCACACCCGCACTCGCTGCGCTCGCGTGAAAGTGGCTTCCGGCCGCCGGGACTCTTCGGGGTTGACAGCCCACCCCGCCCAGCCCGATTGCGAGGCGTCAGCGCCACCTACCGAAAGGGCCAATCATGAACGTCTACACCACCATCGACGGAGTTCAGTACGGACCACTGACCGTCACCAACGCCGAGCTGGTCCACCGAGTCGGACTCGTCGACGTAGAGATGGCAGACGGGTCGATACCGACCGCCCAGGCCTACCTGAGCCCCACCAAGACCCAGACTGTCGAGTTGTTCCCCCGCACGATCGGCTACTGGCGCCTCGAGGTAGCCCCCTAAAGCGCCGGCAGGCTGCGGTCCACCCCCGCCCGGGGGTGGGCCTTTTTGGTGCGTTCTCGACACCGATGTGGCGCCCGGTCACATACAGATCCGGAGGAATTCGGTGGCTCCTGGTCGTAGCTGAAAACTTCTCTTCTGTCCTGTGGCCTCGAAGACAGCGGACGTCTCCGACACCCGCGTCATGACGCCCGTCTGATGGGGATCAGACCATCCCGGAGGCGCACTGCCGGAGACTATTTCGGTGGGGGCCGCTTCCCAGTACTGCCCGGCGAACTTGGCATCGCCCGCCCCGCAATGGGTGTACAGGTTGTAGCGATAGGCAGTGCCGATCTTCACCGCCTCAGGTGCCGGCTCCCACGGAGCGTCGCACCCCGTCACACAGGCCGTGGTCTCAGGTGCTGGCTGCGACGGTGCGCCGCACCCAGCGACGCAGACGACCACCAGCGCGGCCATCCACAGCCTGCGTGCCCCCGGATGAATCGTCATGACCTGACAGTAGGTCAGCGACCTTCTCGATGATCGAGATCCTGCTTTCGGTGATGCGGTGGCCATGCCCGCTGCGCGGTCACCTGAGCGGAAGCGCCTGCGGCGCACAGCGCCCGGCCTGACGGCCTTTCTCCTCGTTTTGTCCCTTCTGGCCGTCCGAGTGTGACCGGCGTCGTCCGCCACACAAGACCGCGGCTGCGGCCCTGCGGGCTCGGAAACTTTTCACACCCGTACTCCGCTTCGCTCCGCGTGAAAACTTTCCGCCCGCGGTCTTGTGTTCTGTCCTCCTATGCCGGTCCACCTCTCCCTTGCCAGAAGGGCAAAACAGTGGGCGGACACCAGGTCTGCCGCACCGAGGCCGGAGGGTCACCATGCCGAAGTTCACCACGAAAGAGACTGCCGCCGAGCTGCGTAAGCACCTGCGCGCCACCTGGCCCACCGTGAAGTTCTCCGTCCGTTGTGGACGCGGCACCGCCAGCGCATGGCTGCGGGTCGCCTGGGTCGACGGACCGGCCTACACCCAAGCCCAAAGCGAGTGGGTTCAGTTCCAAAGCGCCCAATTCAACGGGATGACCGACAGCTACGACCAGCTCGACGACCGCCTGGTGTGCACGGACCCGGCCGAGCTGCCCGAGGTGCGTTCGTACTCGTGCGACGGGATCAACGGCGAACGCGCATTCACCGACGATGCAGTGCGTACCACCGTGCGCCAGCTCATGGACGAAAACACCTGGATCTCAGCCGCATTCGCTGTTGAAGGTATCGACCCCGAGGCCCTGACCTACAACACCCTGCACCGCTCAGCGTCCATGCTCACCCTCGACGCCGACCGCTGGCTGTCGTACCTGGGTGAACCGCTGCCCCGCTCCCCCTACGACATGGGAACCGCGATCACCAGCGCCCTGTCGGCTACCGACTTCACTACCGCCACACCGGCACTGCACACCCGCAAACCCTCTGGCCGGGTGGCTGCCCGACCCCTCACACGGGCAGCCACCCACACCTCAATATCCACTCCACAGGAAAGAGTTACGCCGCTATGACGATCACCATTCGCCACACCCACACAGACGGAACCCTTGTCGAGGGCACCAGCAAAGGCGACGGCACGAACACGATTCTGAAAGCCAACGGGTTTCGCTGGTTCCGCACGCTGGGACTGTGGGGCATCGCCGGAAGCCGCGACCGCCAGCCCAACGACTACAAGATCAACCGGGCCGCCCACGCCTTGCGGGAGGCAGGCCACACCGTGACCGTGGAGATCGACCGCACCCACCGGCCAGCGGCCGAGGCCGAGGCCGACCGCCTGACCCGCCAAGACGACCGCGCCGCAGCCCTCGCCGCGAAAGCCGCACGCAAGAAGAGCGACGCCGAGACGGCGTGGGCGAGGGAACGCGCCGCCACCGACGCCCTGCCCCCAGGTGGGGAGCCAATCAAGATCGGCCATCACTCCGAACGCCGGCACCGGGGCGCGATCGACAAAGCGTGGAAGACACTCGGTCAGGCCGTGGAGGCCGAGAACACCGCCAAGGCTGTCGAGCAGCGCGCAGCGGCGGCCGCCGCGACCACCGATCACCGATATAACCCGGTCACCGTGGCCAACCGCATCGACACACTCGAGGCCGAACAGCGCGCCGATCAAAGAGCGCTCGACGGGCACCGCCGGACCCTGTTCACCGACGCCGCCGGCGAGAAGCGCGACGAGGTCACCACGCAGCGTCCGGCCCATACCGCGACCGGCTCACCGCCCGCATGGCCCAACGCGCCGAGGACATCGCCTACTGGACACAGGTCCGCCAGCAGCAGATCGCCAGCGGCGAGACCACCAACTACACCCGCGACACCATCCGTGTCGGGGACCTGGTGCGCGGCCGGTACGACGATTGGTATCGAGTCCGCCGGGTCAACCCCAAATCGGTGACCGTGGAATATCCCGCCTACGGCGGCGGCACCCTCACCCACACCATCAAATACGCCCACCTCACCGGCCATCGCACCACCACTGCGGACCAGAACGCGACCGGCGCAGGCGAGGCGGACAAGGCCGGCTAAACGGTGTGGCCGCGCAGCGTGACGGTATGTCCGCTGCGCGGCCACCCGCGTAGTCGGGCCTTCGGCCCGAGCTTCGCCCTTGTGGTCACCAAGGGGCGCGCGTCTTCTCATTCTCTCAGTCCGGGGGCCCGACCGGTCAACCCACGCACCGGCGCTTCCGCCCGTTCTCCGCTGCGCTACGCCCGTGCGCTCCAACCACTTTCACACCGCACTCGCTGCGCTCGCGTGAAAGTGGCTTCCGGCCGCCGCTGCTCTTCGGGGTTGACCGCCCACCCCGCACTGAGCGACTGCGAAGCCGACAGCGTCGCCCACAACGAGGAGAACCCACCATGACCATCACCACTGCCTACGCCAGCACCGACGGAACGATCATCATCCGAGAAGGCATCACCACCCACACGATCCGCCAAGACGGAACCAGCCAACTCGAAACCGACTGGCACCTGCCCGACGGCACACCGTCAAACCCATTCGCCGACAACAGCTAACGGCGGCCGCCAGGCCCCACCCGCAAGGGTGGGGCCACCAACGGCGCGTCGGCTACAGGATGTTGATCGGCGCGTTCAAGTGCCACGGCGAACCGCTGTCGGCACTGCACACCGCTTCATTGACCATGAACAATTCCGACAGCTGCGGATTCGATTTAGCGAAACCAATGCAATGATTCGCATCACGGAACGGCCCGTATTCGTAATACGTTGCATTGTCCCACCAATACCGAGTCTTTTGCACCACGTTAATGGTGTCAGCACCGGCGGCCGGCACCCCCGCCAACGACACAGCAACAGCGGCCACAATTCCGCCGAGACCCACACCAATTCTTTTTGCAAATGTCACAATGAACCCCCTTTATATGCGGACATTCACGCTCAGGTTTGAGCAGAATGGACAGAAAGGGTCAGCACGCAGGGGGCGCGCACAACACGCACCACAAAACCACTCGCGCACACATGCATGCGAGCGAGTTCTGACAAGGTGTCCGACGCCAATCCGACGTCTCACCCTAACCCATACGTGCGGTGTGTGCTGCGTGTTTGTCTCACCTGGCCGGTCATCCCCTGATGCGCCGATTCTGACTGGATCGGGCTGGCCCCGCGTCAAGCAGCTCCGTCGACAAAGACCCACGCGCTACCCGCCGCTGGCGCGCCGATCCGCTTATATCGCGGCCCTTTCTCTCCTGCACAACTTGACTCGAATCCACCCCGACAGGGCGGCGCTAATATCAGGAAATGCCCAAAAATGAATGACCGAAAGAATGCACACCAATTCACGGAAAGTGTTGCGAATCAACGCAATAGGAAATAGAATAGACGTATCAACGCAACCAGTCGCACGTAACTAATCGAGAGGCCAAAACAATGACTGAGCACACCATCACCGTGTACACCAAGCCCGCATGCGTGCAGTGCAACGCCACCTATAAAGCCCTCGCCAAGAACGGCCTGGACTACACCGTCGTCGACATCACCACCAACGACCAGGCCCGCGACTACGTGATGGGACTGGGCTACCTGCAAGCACCCGTCGTGGTGGCCGGCGATGACCACTGGTCCGGCTTCCGGCCCGACCGCATCAAAGCACTCGCTGCTCACGTGGCGGCATGAAGAGAAGGGGAAGCAAATGGGCGCTGACACTGCCGAGTTCGCACAGGAGAGGGATGAGACCGAGGAGCGGCGCAAGCAGTACATCGCGTCCACCCGTGTCGAGTTGGCGACGGCCCTACGCGCGGCGGAAGAACACCTCGACCACGCTGAGCGGTTGACCGTGTTGCTGGGTGAGGGCCACCTGTACGACATCGAGTACACCAACGACATTGGCAGCGAAGATGCAGAGCGATTCATCGACGACGCGGCGCGCAAAATCCGAGCCGCCTACCGCATCATCACTTCCCTTCCCTGAGCAGTCTTTTCGATTGGAGACCGACACCATGACCGCAGCGACCAGCTACGCCGACCGAGCACAGCACTACCGGCAACAAGCCGAGGCCCGGCGCGGCGCCGGCGACCTCGAGGACACCGCCCGTCTCGAGGAGCTGGCGCAGCGCGCCGAGCAGGCACACCAGCTGCGGCCATGGTCCGCCGCGCACGAAGCGTTGCGTTACGACGACCAGGACTGCTGCCGCGAATGCCACGAGCACCTCAGTGATCCGCACGGGCCGGGGTGTGTGTACGCGGACTTGTCTTATGCCACCGACTGACCCAGGCCGAACGCCCACGAGCGACGGAAACGAGGACCCGATGACCATCACAGCAAGCGACATGGCCACCGATATCGAGTCGGCCGGCGCGCTCACCCCAGACGACGAAGCCCTCACCGTCGATCAGTTCCCCAGCCACCTGGGCCCGGACGTCAGCACCGAGGACGCCATCACCACCAGCGTCGAGGCCGCGTTCCTGACTGCACTGATGTGGGCACCGAATGACCTTGCCCAGCAGGTCCGTCAGATCATGACCGGACCCGACCGGTGGAATCCGTTCTGGAGCCCGGCACACACCGAGATCTTCGACGCGGTGAGCAGTGTCCTGGACGAGGGCGGACCGGCCACCCCGGTCCTGGTCCAAGCTCGGCTGTTCGAGACGGGCCGCCTGGCCCGCGTCGAGCAGCACTTGTTCGCGATCCTGTCCCCCGCTCAGGGACCGCTGATCGGTGGTGTGGAGCTGCCGCACCTGGCCGCCAAAGTGATCGATCAGTGGTACCGCCGCGGCTACGCCGGCCTGCTGGCCCGCATGTCCCAGATCCGCGAGACCGTCAGCGTCGAGGAGCTCGCCGGCCATTGGGAAAGCCTCACCGGCCACCAGCAGCGGGCCGAAGAACTGTGGTTGACCAAACGCGACCAGCTCGCCCGCCTGCACCAGGGCACCGCATGAGCACCGACTACGTGAGCGGGGGTCCGGTGTTGCGGGCCGAGGATCTGCACAAGATGGCCTGGCACATGCACTACGACGAAGGCATGAGCTGGGAACAAATCGCCGACGAGCTCGAAGAACCCCACGCCGCCGTGCAGCGCATGGCCGCCGCCTACGAACGGCTCACCGACACTGCCGCCGCCCAGGCCCAACACACCCTGTTCTGACCCGAAAGGACCTCTCGATGAGCTACTACCACGTTCCCGACCACACCCACATCGCTGATGTGTCCCTGCAGCGCAGCGACCGCGGCTACGCCGTGACAGCCGCCTTCGTCACCCTGCCCGAACGCGCCATCGACGAGCCCTACACCGACACCCGCACCTGGCACGTCGAATCATCAAACCTGTGGCGCGATCTGGGGTCGGCAGGATGGGCAATGGACCACTACGACCGACTCGTCGACGGCCACCGCATCCACGCTGAACCCAGCGTCGGCAGCACCTTGGCATTGCCCGAGATCTCGCCGTGGCCGCGAACCGGGCACAGGCCTGCGCCTCGGACTCTGAACGCCAGGCCTACAACGACGTCGTCGAGCTCCGTACCCAGCTGCGCGAGTACACCCACCCCCACACCGCGCACCCCGACCCCGCCTTGCAACTGGCCGGCAACCAGCACCTGACCGAGCAACAGCACCTGGGCGCCGATCAGCGCCCTGCCCCGCAGCACTACGAGCAACACCCCGAACCAGTGCACTACAACCAGCTCCCCGACACCCCACACCGCGACAACGGCCCCGAACACCCCGGCCACCACCGCGGCATCGAACGCTGACACAGACCACCACCAGAACAAGCGAGGGAGAAATACGATGACCGTCATGACACAGGAACCCGAATGGGCAGTGCGCTACCCCGACCTGTTCGCCGAGCTGACGATCGAGCAAAAGTGGTCCGTGCACAACACGATCGCCAACAACGAGATGGAAGGGTGGGAACCCACCCGCGACAACGTCGCTGACCTGATCGCCCTCACACGCGGCGACATCACCCTCGAGGAGTACGTGCGTCGCGGCCGCGCCGGCCTGGCCGCCAAACGCCCATCGTCCTAAACAACCGACACGCGGGGGGAACGTCGAGTCGATGGACTGGGACGACTACTACTGGCCAGGAACCACAGTGCTGGCCAACAAACTTGGCCACCACAACCAACACGACCTCTCCGGCGAGGAATACATCTGGACCGCCGCCCGAGAAGAACTGGTCCGCAACGGCACCGCCCAAATTCAGCGCACGTTCGACGCCGAACACCTGCGAGCGCTGCACGGCTACCTGTTCCAAGACGTGTACGAGTGGGCCGGGCAGTACCGCGAAGTGAACATGAGCAAAGACGGCAAACCGTTCGCGCACCGCCACGACATCGACCACTACCTTGCCGCGGCCGCCACCACCGCCGCCGAAACCTCGTGGGCGACAGTGGACCGCGGCGAGTTCGCCGACCAATCAGCGGTCATCTACACCCTGATCAATCACGCCCACCCGTTCCGTGAAGGCAACGGCCGCGCCGCGAAACTGTTCATGGCCCAGATCGCCGAACAATCCGCCTACGACTACAACTTCACAGCCATCGACCCCTACGTGTGGAACATGCGCTCCGGGATGAGCCGCCCCGAGGCCGGGCGACTTCACCACCCGGCCCGCCGCCCTGACCCCGGTGCTCGAGTTCATCACCATCGAACGGCCCACCCCCACACCCGCCGCCGAAACCACCAGCCCTGCGCACGAGCACCAGCACCAGCACGAGCTGAGCTACGACCAACGCCCCGAACCCATCGCCTACCAACAACATCCCGAGCCGGTCCACTACAACCAGCTCCCCGACACCCCACACCACTACCGCGACAACGGCCCCGAACGTCCCGGACACCACCACGGCATCGAACGCTAACCACCGGAGCACGCACGCCAGGCCGCGAAGGAAGGAGATCCCAGGTGGACACCGAACCCAGCTACGCCGTCCGCTACCCCGACCTATTCGCCGGCCTGACCATCGAGCAGAAATGGAACGTGCACAACAACATTGCCAGCCACGTCCTCGACGGCTGGACACCAGGCCGCGCCGACATCGCTGACCTGACCGCGCTGGAACGCGGCGACATCGACGGCGACGAATACGTGCGGCGTGCGGACGCCCGATTGCCGCACGCCTGAACGCGCAAGCAGACCCAGCCACCCACCGAACACAGGACCAGTTCGCACATGACCTCTCGCTACCGAGCACTCATCGCCGCCGCGACACTCGGCGCCACCCTTCTCGGAGGGTGCGCCTCAGTTGCCGACGAGGACGCCGCGCCCGTGACTGACACGGCCGTCGATGTGATGCGCGGGCAGATCCCCGACACCGCCGGGCCCGAGGTGACAGTCAGCCGTGTCGTCGACGGCGACACCATCGAGGTCACCGATCGCGCCGGCGCCACGTCCACCGTCCGGCTCATCGGCGTGGACACCCCCGAAACCGTCAAACCCAACGCCCCCATTGAATGCTTCGGGCCACAAGCGAGCGACTACACCAGCACGATCCTCACCGGCCGCGCGGTGCGACTCGAACACGACCAGACCGTCGGCGACACCGACCGCTACGACCGCCAGCTGGCGTACGTGTGGACCGTCCAAGATCAGCGGTTGTTCAACCTGGCGCTCATCGAAGCCGGAGCTGCCCGTGAATACACCTACGACCGCACCCGCTACCGCTACCGGAATGCCTTCCGCGCCGCCCAGAGTGACGCTCAACGCGACCGTCACGGACTGTGGGGCCACTGCCCGACCGACAGCTAACCCCTGCCCACTGTCAGACCCCTACGACACTCCACCCACACAGGCCCCAACTCACAGAAGGTGACCGACATGGCTTCGCTCGTGTTCATCGCAACCGGTGTGCTGCTCGTTGCCATCCTGCTGTGGGGCATCGGCTCTGGCCTGGCCCGCCTGGTCGGCATCATCCTGTTCATCGACGGCATCGGCGGAATGTTCATCCACGGCGGCGACCTCGCCAACACCCGCTACCCCATCGAAGCCGGCATCGGCCTGGCCCTCTGGCTCGCCGGCCACTGGCTCTACGCCCTCAAACACCGACTGTGGCGCTCACACCTCGCGCTCGTGGTGTGGCGGCTACCCATTCTCTCGCTCCTGGCACCCATCCCCACCCGGTAATCACCGGCTGCGTCGCCCATGGCAGTTACGGTTGGCATCATGATGAGCCAGCCGATAGCGTCACAGCCCACCTGGCAATCAGGTTCCACGATCCTCGAAAGTGCTGACCGAGACGCGGTTCTCAATACGTGGCTTCGCGCCAACGAAGCACTTCAGGCAATCGTCGACGCGGTCGACGACGTGAAGCACCCCCCTTCCAAAGAGGCACGCAATATCGCTGCCCGCATCGACTCGCACCTCATCGACATACTTGGATGGGTTTGTGGCGAGATACGACGCGTCCTCTATGAGACCCCCTTTCCGATTGGTGGTTCAGCGGGATTGGCTTCAGACCGCCCCAGTGCGACAGAGCGATACTTGGTCGAGTTTGTAAGTCCGGTCGCCGTCGATGAGCTGACCGGGTTCCTCACTAACCTGCTACACGATCTAGCAACGGCAAAGATCGAGGGATGGCCCGAATACATCACCAGGTTCTTCGACGCGTGGCTTGGCCGCGTCGCGGGTACCGGTCTCAACTCGACCAGCCTGTGGCGGAATATCAATCTTGCAGTCCAATGGGATGACTCCGCGAGCATGGATGCTGCGGGCGATTTGTGGACCAGCCAGCTTGGGCGGTTGCTGGCGGACTATCGCGCACGAGTGGTACGTGCCCAAGCAGCGAGCGACGCCGGAGACGCAGTCGAAAGCGCGCAACGTTCCGCGCAGCTTGCGGCGCAAGCCGCCGGGGTTGCTGGCACTGCATCGATCTCCACCTATTTCACCGATTTGGCGAAGTCGGAACGACGAGTCTCGCGATTTTGGTCGGGTGTCGTTCCCGGGGCGTTGGCAGCAACGGCCGCCGTGGCGGGCGGCACCCTATGGTTCCTGCGCGCTGACACCTGGGTTGAACAACTCCTGCACCTTTCGCTCACACTTCCCTTCGCGGTGCTCGCCGCCTACGCCGCTAGTTTGTCGGCGCACCACCGACGCAGCTGGTGGTGGGCACAGGCAACCGCGGTTCAGTTGCGCTCCGTCGGAGGATTTGTCGAACAACTCAACGCCGAGCAGAAGGCCGAGATCCTGCACGACGTGGGAGTGCGAGTCTTTGGCGCACCAGAGATCGAACGGTCCAACAAGATTGACGATGCGTCAGTTCTCTCCATCGCCGCGACCGTGATCGAGCAACTGAAGATCGGATCGGCCGAAAAGTAATTGCGTGTGGAGCGCGAGAAGCGTTAGGACCCTAGGTTCCTAACGCGAACAACGGTTCCTGTCCGGGCATCCCAGCACCTAACGCTTCTGAGACCGCGGTGCGGTCCCATCCGCCGGTGAGTGCGGCGCGTACGGCGTGGGCGCGGGCTCGTCGGGCTTGGCGATCTAGACCGCTGGCGCCGCGGCCCCATCCGCTGCCGCCGCCGCGGTGTTTGCGGCCCATGTCGGTGAGGTTGTCGGACTGGCTACCGATCACGACGTGACGGGCGCCCACGCGCACACAGAGTGGGTTGTCGCATTCGTGCATGGCGACCAACCCGGCCGGCATCACGCCGTGGACGGCGGCGACGGCGAATCGTTGAGCGCGGACAACTTTCGGACCACCGGGTCGGCCGAGCCAGAACCGGCCGTAGCCGTCGTCGCCGATCGCGCCGACGAACACCGCACAGTCGTGCGGGTTGGGGCCGGCGATGACGTACCGGTTGAACCGCCGGATCTCGCCGGCGTGACCGACCGGGTCGACAACCAGCCGGTGGCTGGTCACGACCCGGCCTCGACCGAAAGAGCAAGCGCGGTGGTGATGTCCATGGGTGTGGTCTACCCCAGGACTACGACGCGAGTTCTGCCGGCGACTGGACCGGCTGACTGCCGCCGTCTCCCCCGGCCGCCGGCGCCGGCAGGTGTGGTGCACCGTCGGTGCCACTGTGCTCGGCGCTTGGCGCAGCGGTCTCGCTGTCTGCGGTGGCTTTGGATTCGTGAAGCCTGATCAGCCGACGCACTTCGGTGTCGGGCAGGTCGGAGAGCTCGGCGAGCGCGGCGATCGTTTCACCGCGATCCCGCATCGCTGCCAGCGCGGCGCCCATCCGAGTGTGTGCCTCGTCGACTTTGCTCTGGCACTTGGTCTTGGCCGCAGCGATCGCCTTGTCGCGGACCGTTTCTGCAGCCGGTACCGCTTCGGCCGCTTTGAGGACAGTGGCCAGATCGGTTTCGTTGGCCTGGTCGCGCAGTCGCTGCGCTTCGCGTTGCGCGGCGACCTTCTTCCGTGCGAGATCGCGTGCGGACATTCTTTTTTCGGTGGTAGCCACGAGGGCCCTCCCTCATCTGAACCTGTGTAAGCCCCGTACGTGCATACGAAACTTCTTGCAGCACTCGACGCCAGTTGAATGCAGCCCCAACATTACCCGCTGACGCGGCCGTTGGGGGGTTCTGGCAGACCGTTGTCGCCTGGTGGTCGAATCGCCGGTGTGCCGGCCCCGGGGGGCCTTGCACCGTCTTTTCGCCCTGTCTGTCTCCGCTGTCTGCTCTGTGCCCGATTTTTGATCTCGGTTCTTCGAACCATCGTCGCCTTTCGCCATGCCCTTCGGTCATGACCTGCTTGTTTGATCCCACAGCTTTGCTGTGAGTGATTAGTTCTGACACACCTCTGGCAGATCTTCTGACTTCGGGGGCGGCGCGCTTCTTCCACCACGGCCGTGGCCGGGTTATGGTGCGGTGGTGATGACCCTGCACGTGCTGCATGCCGGTGACGGCTACAGCTATCTGACCGACCAGGTGGCCAGTCAGGATCGCGAGCGCGAGCGGGGCCAGGAGATGGCCGATTACTACACCGCCCATGGCACTCCCCCGGGGTTGTGGTGGGGCGATGGGCTTCTCGCGCTCGAGGACCAGCGCCTGGCCGGCGGGGTCGGACATGACGCTTTGGCGGTCAACGGCACGGTCCGCGAAGAGCAGATGAAAGCGCTGTTCGGAGAAGCGTTGCACCCCAACGCTGATGCTCTGATCGACACGATGGTCGGCGAGGGTATGAAGCCGGCGGCGGCGATCAAGACCGCCCGGTTGGGCCGCAAGTTCCCGCACTACAACAACGACATCGAGTTGGTGAAAGCCACCGAAGCGAGCATCGAATCGTTCGTGGCCACCCACCACCGCCGCCCGAAAGTGGCCGAGGTCCGCGACATCGAACGCGACCACGGCCGCCGACTGTTCACCGCCGACAAGGGCCGGGCCCCGCTGACCGAGCGGGAACTGTCGTCGTGGATTGCCTTCGAGAAAGGCAAAGTGCGCCAACCAGTTGCCGGGTTCGACCTGGTGTTCACTCCCCCCAAATCGGTGTCCACGCTGTGGGCATTGGGTGATGAGCACACGCGCCGCACCATCGAACGCTGCCACCACGAGGCGGTCAACGACGCCCTCACGCACCTGCAGCAGGAAGCGATCTTCACCCGCTCCGGTGCCAGCGGTGGGCTGCAAGTCGACACCAAAGGGCTGATCGTGGCCCAGTTCGATCACTACGATTCCCGGGCCGGGGATCCGAACTTTCACACCCACGCCGCGGTGTCCCAGAAGGTCCAGGGCACCGACGGTGTGTGGCGATCCATCGACTCCAAAGCCCTGCACAAGGCCGCTGTGGCGCACTCGCAGCGCTACAACGGCGCAGTGATGGACCTGGTCTGCCGCGAGCTCGGTGTGGGCCGTGAGGTCCGCCAGATGGGCGAGGGCCGCCAGGCCGTCATCGAGATCGCCGGGGTGCTGCCCGAGCTGCGTGAAGAGTTCTCCGGCCGCCGCACCGCCATCGAGGCCCGCTACGACGAGCTGCTGCGCACCTACCGCGACGAGCACGGATACATGCCACCCAAACGCAGCATGTACCGGCTCATGCAGCAAGCCAACCTCGACACCCGCGAAGGCAAACAGGCCGGCAAGTCCCTCGCTGAGCTGCGTGAGGGGTGGCGTGATCGCGCCCTGACCGTCCTGGGATCCGAACGCAAACTCAATCGGATGATGGACCGAATCCTGCAGCGTGAGAACGCCGCCGACCGCGACTTTCTCGGCGTCGAGACCGAAGCACAGCAGGTCCTTGAGCACCTGTCCGAGCGGCGCTCGTCCTGGACGATGCACTCCCTGCGCGGGGCTGCCGAAGCACACTTGGCGGCCGTCGCGTTCGATGCTCCACACCAACGCCGAGCTGCGATCGACGCTGTCATAGACCACGCCCGAGCGGGTGTGATCGCATTGGCCACCCCCGAGTTCGCCCCCACCCCAGCGGCATTGCAACGCGCCAACGGCGAATCGCAACTGGTGCGCCACGACGAAACTCTGCTCACCACCACCGCCATCCTGGCCGCCGAAGACCGCGTGCACGCCGCGGCGAACACCCCCACCGGGCACGTCCTGACCCGCGCCCACGTCGAGCACATCTGCCAGCAGTTGCAGGCCGAGAACGGCCGCGAACTCAACCCCGGCCAACGCGCCCTGGTCGACCATTTCACTGGCTCCGGCGCCCTCCTCGCCGTCGGCGTAGGCCCCGCTGGTGCCGGCAAAACCACCGCCATGTCCGCCGCAACCAAAGCGTGGGAAGCGGCCGGACACAACGTCATCGCCCTCGCACCGTCCGCGGTCGCGGCCGAGAACCTGGCCGAAGAGATCGGTGTGGAAGGCCGAACGGTCGCCTCGTTTACCTATGCGTGGCGCGGAATCACGTGGGGCGGAACACACAAAGGCGTCTTCGACGACCGCCTGCCCGTGCGCCAGGGAACAGTCATGCTCGTCGACGAAGCATCGATGATGTCCACCGCCGACTGGGATGCGTTGCTCGCCCTGGCTCGTGAACGCGGCGCGATCATCCGGGCGTTGGGTGATCCGGCTCAGCTCGACGCAGTTGAGTCCGGTGGCCTGCTGCGGTCGCTCGCCGACCAGACCTACGCACCTGAACTCGACGAAGTCGTGCGGTTCGGCGACGACCACGTGCAAGCGAAGAACTCGATGGGATTGCGCAAAGGCGACCCTGCCGCGATCGACCTGTACGCCCGTCGCGGGTGGGTGCATGACGGCACCCTGGCCGAGCTGAAAACCCAGCTGGTGGCCGACCATATCGCTGACCTGGGCGCCGGCCGCAACAGCATCGTGTTGGCCTCCACAGTCAATGATGTGCGCGAGCTCAACTCAGCGATCCAGTCGATTCGCCGCGCCGAAGGTGTTGCCCGCACCGGCCGTCTGGCGGGTCTGTCCGATCAGCACATGGCCGGCGTCGGCGATCAAGTCGTCACCCGATCCAACGACCGCGGACCCGATGGCCGCACCAAAGGAGGAACGCGCCGCGGCGCCTATGTGCGAAACGGTGATGTGTGGACGGTCGTGAAAGTGCACCGCGACAAGACACTTACGGTGCGCCACCGCGACCACAAAGGCACCGTCCGGCTGACCGCCGACTACGTCGCGAAACACACCGAACTGGGCTACGCGATGACGATCCACCGCGCCCAAGGATTGACCGTCGACGTGACCCGCATGCTGCACTCGGTCACCGCCGACCGCGCCGGCCTCTACGTCGGATTGACCCGCGGCCGCTCCCAAAACCATGCCTACGTGCCGCTGGATCAAGAGCTGCCCATCGACGTGGAAAAGGTCCACGTCGACGGCGTACAACGCGCCCCCACCGCCGTCGAACTGCTGCGGGTCTCAGTCTCCCGCGACAACGGACACCGCACCGCCACCGAGGAACTACGCGCTGCTCTCGCTGCCGCATACGACCCCGAACGCCTCTCGGTGCACTACCACGCAGGCCAACGAATCCTGCGCGATGAGTACCTCAACCGGGTGCTGGATCAAGCTCTGCCCGAGACGATTCATCTGACCATGCGTGAGGCACACCTCGACAGTTACCACCGTCTGCGGGAACTGTTGATCGCCGAACACGACGCCGGCGGACACCCGGTGCACGTGCTCGCGGCCGCCCTGGGCGACCACACCTCACTGGCCGACGCGCACGACCCGGCCGCACTGATCGCCCACCGCATCGCCGAACAGCAGACCCGCACACCACGTCCGGTCGACGATGATCCGAACCGACTGGCTCCCCTGCCGCCCCGCCATCCCGGCACCGACGCCGAGCTGGCCGACTGGTGCCAGATCGCCGCGAACACCCACCAAGAAGCCCTCGAACGGCAGACCGATCCCCTGGCATCCGCGCTCGCCGATTATCGGGCAGCGGTCGCTCAGATCGACTCTGCACGACTCGATACAGCACTGTCCGTGCTCCCGGCTGAGGACCGCGACCACGTACGCAACGACCCAGCGACCCGCCGCCTCATCGCACGCTTGGGTGCAGCAGACCGCGCCGGATACGCCCCCGACCTGGTCACCGCAGCGGCGGTGCGTGACCTCCAGCTTGCCGACCAAGAGATCTCGGCGGCCGCCATCACCGAGCACCTCGACACCCACCTACCCAACGCACTCAACATCGCGCGGAACCGCTGGATCGACGCCCACCAGGTCGAAGTGGAACGCCTCGAAAGTGCCGGCATCGCCATCCGCAGCGGACACCCGACGCTCGGCACACTCATCGACGACATCGCTGCGCGAGAACGACTCTCCGGTGAAACCGCGATGCAGCTGGCGGGCCAACTGCAAGTCCGCAGCACACGTGCGCGGACCGCAGCCGGCGACGTCGACCCCGAAAAACTGCTCACCGCATGGCGTGAAGACCACCCTGTTGCCGCACTAGCAGCCGATCCGCGCGTACCGTCCTGGCTGCCCGCCCCTCCGCTGGCCGAGGGCAACGAACACGCCGTCGCCCACCACCGCCACCTCGCCGAAACCATCGCCGCCGCCGGGTCACAACTGGCCATCGACCGACCCCTATGGACCGAAACGCTCGGCGACTACCCCACCGACCAGACCGCCCAGCATCGATGGGAACACCTCGCCGGACAGATCCAAGCGTGGCGCACCGACCACGACATCACCTCCGACGTCGACCCCATCGGCCCCAAACCCGTTGACGCCAACTACCTTCACCAGCAGGCCCACCGGGACCTGCAACGCGACCTTGAGGAACTACGGCGCGCACACCACGCCGAACACGAGGGCGCGGCCGCTGCCGAACTCGAGCACGACCCACGGATTTACCGTGGGCCCACCCGCGACACCGGTGACCACACCAGCCGCGAAAACACCCACAACCGAAGGCTGTAGAAGCTGGAGCGGCGTCGCGGGATCGGTTGAATTCAGATCTCGACGGCGAGCGACTCGACGCGGCGTGTCATCACCGGTGGGGTTGCGGCGATTCGTCTCCACACGGGCCTTTCCCTACTCGCCGCGGTAGATCCCGTCGGGGCCCGCGGATCGAACGAAGTCTGCGAAGTCTGCGTTGCCTAGTGCCAGGTTGTTCTCGATCCACGACATCGCTGACGGGAGTACTCGCAGGGTCTGCCCGTGCTCGTCGGGGTATGTGGTGCCGCCGATGTTGATGGCCAAGATCGGGTGCTCGGGATGGGTCAGGGTCACTCGGTCGGCCACGAAAACGTAAAACGGTGGCGGCTCACCGATCCGTTCGAGAAGCTCCTCTACCGAATTGTTGAGGTAGGCAGGGTTATCGACCGCGATGAGGTCGGCCCTGAACCCTTCGTTCGGCTCAGGTGCGATCGCCGCCCTGCACACGTCATTCCATGCCTCGAAGTCGTCGTAATCGACGCGAATGAGTACCGACTCGTTCTTGAGTTCATCGGACCCCACGCTCGCGGTAGACATGCGCGGCAACTCCCCCGCGCGATGCGGCGGGGCGGTTATGGGCGGTGGCGGAGCATGGCGAGACGCGTCTCGGATGATTGTGTGGCCGGCCGATCCGGCGATGGGCCAGATGTCGAGCCGGACCACCGTCTCGTCGGTGTCTGGGCGCAGATCGCGACTTGATACGCGGATCATGTTCCATCCGTCCGGGATTGAGTCCAGAACTGGGCCGAACACACGATCATGGTCTGCTCTTGAGCTTCTAGCGAGCGGCTCAATGCGGGTCGGCATCAGCCCGAACTCGCTGCCTCCTTGCTCTATGTGATCCCACTGCTCCAGGTTGCCCAGAGGCGGCTCGCTTGGTGGGTCTCGACTTCAATGGCCATCCTTCGAGCTGTGTAGGGCAGCAGGAAAGTCAGTTCTGGGTCGTGCGGCGGGTAGGCGCCGGCCCATCTCGGGTCGTCCGGATTGGCCCGGTACCCCAGCACAAAGTCCGGGTCCAGCTGCACACCGATACTCAGCCGGTGAACTCCAATCGGCCAGTCGTCATAACTCCGAGTGGAGAACGCACCAATGACGGCAACAGCGTTGTTCGAATACGGCAATTCGTATCATGCGTACACCACGAATCATCTCCCCCGTCATGGGCACGACCAGGCTGCCTGTGCCCCTTTGTCCTTACTGAAAAACGTTACGTCAGCGCACACCGCTGGAACGATAAAAGAGCTTCAGGTTTCTTGTCCGAAAACCGGTCGACTACGGAGTTCGGCGCGCGAGAATTTGGTGTCTGCTCGTAGCCCCGGTGCTCACGTCGCGATGAAGGCCCGGCGCTCAGTTGCGCGTGCTGTTCCTGGCCGGGAATAACAGCACCGTATCTGAGCGACCGGACCTTCACCTGTTTCGGTGGCCGGTACTTTCGTGCCGACCACCGGGTATGTGGGGCGCCTATGAGGCGCAGTCGAACTCGCGGGTGGCGTCGTTGTAGACCCAGCGACCGTCTCGATAGTGGATTGATCCGTCGTCGGCCGAGATCGCATCGCCTGAGGCGACGAGTTCTGCCATAGCTCGCTCGGTCATCGTGTGGTGCTGCGCGGATACCGCTCTGCGGGCTTGGATGTCGGCGTTGATTGTTGTCCGTGTTGAGGGGTGCAGGGGTTTGAGCTCGCGTTCGTACCAGTTGCAGTCTTTGGAGTTGCAGTCGCCGAATGAGGCGTGCTCTTTGAGCCGCGACAGGCAGGACCACAGCTCAAGTCGATGCCAGACGATCATCGTGTCGTGGTAGCGAACCACGACACCATCTTTGGTCGATAGTGCTTGGTAGGCGGCGGTGTAGGAGCCCATCAGGGCAGTGAGTTCTTCCACTGCCACAGGGTGGTTGGGCCAGCACCCGGGGAGTTTTGAATGGCTCAGGCCGTAACGGCGGCGTAGCCATTCCACCCAGTCGACCAGCTCGTCCCAGAGGTCGCCGGCCTGGTCGGCGTCCAAGTGCCGCCAAGTTAGCGGCCCCCAACGGACCTGGACGGTCACGCCCACACTCGCACGTCGGTGTCGCCGTCTCCGTCACTGCCGAGCAGCGGTGCGACTTTGTCGAACAGGGCTTTAGAAGCATCGACTTCTTTGCGCCATGGCTTGTTTTCCCACACGGTCGGCAGATGCACAACGAACGGTGCAGCGCCGCGAGCGACGAGCAACGCATGATCGGTGGGCATCTGGCGGATGTCGCTGGGTTCCATGACGTTGCGGGTTCGTAGGCGGGGTGTGTGGGTGGGGTCGGTGATGGGTTCGTACTCGTCGATGGTTCCGCACAGACGGGAGAGCTCAGCCAGTTCACGGTCGCCGGACAGGCCCGGCAGGATCAGCCGAACGGGTGCTGAATCGGTGAATAGTTCGCCTTCTGCGTTGCCCCACCGTTGGATGTTCTGGGCCTTGTTGTGGGCGAACGCCCAGATGCTGATACCGCGACCGCCGGTGTCGTTCATCATGTTCGGCAGCCCGGGGATGGGTGCGACGGTGTTGACTTCGTCGAGCACGAGGCGAGCTGGTGGGTCGAGTCGCTCGCTGCGTGTGCGCAGCGATGCCCGGTCGAGGATGTGGTAGACCTCGGCGGCGAAGACGGCCACGATCGGGGCGACCGAACCGCTGGTCCCCTTGGACACCAGGTACAGCGTGTTGGGCCCACCCAGTACCAACTGTTCGAGGTCCACGGATTCGTCAGCGGGGGTGTCGACGGCCGCCAGCAGTCGCGGATTCGACAGGGGTTCGACCAGGGTGGCCACCGCGTGGAACATGTCGTCGCTGGAATCTGATTGTGCTTCGACGATTTGCCGGATCTCGGCCGCCCATGCTGGATTGACCGAGTCCAGGATTTCCAGGGGCTCGCTTGCTCGCCGGTTGGTGACCCACGAACACACTGCGGCCAAGCCCTTTTCGCGGTGTGCGGCAGCGTGCAGGTAGCAACGCATCAGGGTTTTCGCTTTGCCTTCCCAGAAGGAGGAGTCCTTGGTGTCGCCCATCGGCACTGCTTTGACCCAGGCCTCGGCGCGTCGGGCAGCTGTCTCCTCGTCGTCGCAGCCGGCCAGCAACGACCAGCGCAGCGGGTCGGGATGGCCGATGAGCCCTTCGGGGTCGAAGATCTCTGCCTGACCCAGCGCCGACCGGTACCGCCAGGTTGAGGCGATCAGGTCACGTTTGGTGGTGGTGGCGAGCAGGAATCCTGGGGCGTCCCAACACCGTTGAATTGCCACACGGGAGGTCTTGCCGGCACCGGTGGGTGCCTCACACAGGACGCAGTCGCGGTGTTGCAGATAGATCGGAGTCCCGGTCAGCACGTTCGATCCGAGCCTGATCGCAGCAGCTTGGCTGTCAATGGACCGCAGAGGCCGGTCTTGCAGCGACCGGAAGTCGTTCCGTGCACGCTCGGTCGCGCCCTTCTCATTCATTTGCAACCGCAGCAGCTCCCGGTCATCGCCCAAGCCCGATGTCTTTGCCTTATTGCGGTGGGCCCGGTTCTGGGCGATCGATTCGGCGATTCCCGCGCAGGCGCCGGAAATGATGAGGCCGATGGCCATGCAGATCCAGGTCAGGACCGGTCCGCCGGGCACGGGCTGTGAGGGCCACCGCGCGGCCGGGTCGCCGGGTGAGGTGAGTATGGCTTTGTATCCGCCCACGCCGAATGGTCCTGCTGGCCAGGCGAAGCCGTGACCGGATAGCAGGCCCGACATGGCCCCGCCGAAGGGAACGGTCGCCGTGGCCACGAACACCAGCAAACACAGCGGGAACACCCACCACGCGATCAGCGGTGTGCGGGGCGGTGCGGGTGCGGGTCGTCCTCCGATGGCGCTCACGATCGGGCCCCTGTCTGGGTTGTGGTCAGCTGGCCGGCGGGTACAGGTACCGGGCGTGCAGTGGGCAGGTTCGCGGCTACCTCACGCAGGTGAGCGGCCACGGTGCGGTCAGAGTCGGTGTCGGCGGCCGCGAGGATCGTCGTGGTGAAGTGGTCGGGCTCGCTACTGGCCAGGACGGCGGTCAGCGCAGCTGCGGCCGCGATCCGGGTTCGCGCTTCGGTCGCGTCGATGCCGGGGGCATCGGCCCGCCCGAACAGTTGGGAGATTTCCGCACGCAGCGCGATCCGGCGAGGATCGACGGTGTCGGTCATGACGCGGCCGTTTCGCTGTCGTCGACGACGAACAGGGTGTCCAGGCGCACTTCGTGCCAGCTCTGATAGCCGGGCACCCGGCACTGCGGCACGGCCGGGTTTTGCTCGGCGACATCGACGGTGATCGCGACTTGGTGGCGGGCGGCGGACGCGGCCACCGAATCAGCATCGATGTCAGGGTGGCAGGTGTGCAGCAGCAGCCGCACGACCTCCAACCCTTGGTGTTCACGGGCTTTGCCGGCCAGGAACACCGCCTTCTCCGCCGCCGACAGTTCCGCGGACAGATCGTCGCCCCGGTCGTAAATGTTGTCGTTGGAATGGAACTCGCCGTACCAGGCTTCGGTGCCGTCGGCGTTGCACACCGCGTAGGTGCTGACTTCGGCGTCGCCGGCTGACCACAACTCGATCATTGGTGCCTCGTGCGCGGATTCGACGACCTGGGCGGCGCGTTCGGCCACCACCCGGTCTCGGATCTCGTTGTAGTCGATGCCGAGTTGTTTACGCATCTCGGTTTTCACTTTCGGCCACAAGGTGCGGGTGTCGAGTTTGTGGGTTTTGGCCCACCCGTACAGGGCGGTGTGGGTGTCGAGGGTGCGCAGCTCGTCGGCGTTCTCGCGCACAGCCGTTTCAGCGGTGGTCCAGTCAGCTTTGGTGCTCATCGGTCGTTCTCCTTGTCGTGGTGGATGATTGGGGCAGGGCAGGGCAGGTCAGTCGCGTCCGGCAGCGTCGGTTAGTGGGTCGGTGCGTGCGGCGTACGTCAGCCCGAGTCGGGAGCTGTGGGCGACGACGTGATCACAGGCGGCATCCAGGGCCCGCCGCACGCGTCGCTCAGATTCAGCAGTGATCACCTCGATCGCCACGAAGACCTCCCCGGCGCGGCGGGTGGGAATGACCTCCACGGTCGGCACCGCGTGCAGGTAGTCACCGATCAAGGCCGTGCACTCGCGTTCAGTCGACCCGATATCGGCTGCCGTCGCCGGGGCGAGGAACCCATGGACGATCGCGGTGTAGCGCCGGGGTGGCTTCATTGAGGAGCGGACGGTGAACCGATCAATCCCGTCCATCATGGTCGGTACAGCCGTGAGCATCGTGGCCATGGATCGTCCTTTCGCTGCGGTGCAGGGGTTTTAGGGTGTGGTGCCTTCGAGGACGTCGTTGGTGTTGGTGAGGGCGATTTCGTCGGAGGACCGCATGTGTTGCATGAGGATCGGGTCGCGGTTTTTCATCACGACCAGGCACTGGCCGCGGCCGAGTTGCATGAGGACGTCGCGGGTTTCCGGGGGCAGGTGGTACATGTCGCACACCGCTTCGGCGTCATCGGCGCGGCCCTGTTTGTAGAGCTTGACGATGTCGGCTTCCTGCATCAGGGCCCGTGACGGAGAGTCGGCGGGGTGATCGGACAGGTGGTGAAACGCACTCGACGTCGACAGACCCAGCCCGCGCGAAAGTTTCATGTTGGCGCGGGCGGTGTCGCCGGTGGAGCCGTCACCGAGTGACCAGCCTTCCTCGAACACCTCGACGGTTTGGGTGCGGTTCTGTGAGCGGGCAGCAAGCCGGTTCGACAACCACGTTTGCGCGGTGGTCATCACGACCTGGACGGCTTTGCCCTGCTCAGGCAGGCCGGAGATGTCGAAGTGCACGAACGGGTGCTCGAGAGCGTCGTGGACTGCTTGGCTGGTGGGCCGGTCGACAAGTCCGCGGAGCTCGCCGTCGATGAGCTCGAGCAGGGTCAGCCCGGCGTCCACGCCCCATTCGAGCGAGCGGGAGGCCCAGCGGGAGCCGAAGTAGCCGCCGTCGCCAAGGTTGTCCAAGATTTCCGGTGACAGTTCGGCGCCGTTGCGGACCGCGTCGTAGGCCGCAGTCGACATGCCGGGGTCGGGATCGAGGAGTTGGCCGGCGACCTCGACCAGCAGCGGCTCTCGGTTGGCGGCTTTGGCGCGTTCGTTCACGATCGCCAGGGCGCGGCGCACCGCGGCCCGCATTTTCGGGGTGATGGGTTGTTCCATCGCGTCTTTGAGGACCGCGAGCAGCAGGGCTTGCTGGCCGGCCGGGACGACGCCGGCCACACCGCCCTTGTGGCGGCCGTCGGTGGAGATGGCCGGGTCGAGCAGGTTCAGGCTCACCCCGGCCCCGTCGAGGAGGAACTCGATCGACGGTGCGCCCAAGGCATCGGCGATCGACCCGTACTCACCCCGCCCGCCTTGGCGTTTTTTGTCGAAGACGACTACTTGCCGGTTGAGGATAAGTTGCCGAAACACACTGGTTTTCATGTCCGAGGACTTGCCGGTCCCGACATCGCCGATGTTGCAGGTGTTCACCCCGTCGATGACGCCTTCTTTGTACAGCTCGAACGGGTCCAGGCGCACAACCGATTGGCCCATCAGGTTCTGGCCGGTGATCAGGCCGGAGTGGGCAATGGCGCGGCGGGTGGTGAACAGGTTGAGCGCTTCGGCCTGGCGGGTGGTGGTCCAGCCGCCGGCGGGGCGGCGTTCGTACCAGCCCGCCCGATCAAGCCAACGTTTACGCAGCGGCGGATCACGCCGCTCCATCATCGGGGCGTAAGCGCCCCATTCGTCGAGGCCGCCGCCCCCATTACCGTGGCGGGCTTGTTCTCTGAGCAGCTGCACATCGGCCAGGTCGGCGTCGTAGTGCTCCATACCGTCGTCATCGAGGTACACCGGCTCGTCGGCTTTACCCATCACCCAGCGCATCCAGCCGCGAATGGCCTGGCTGCGCGAACGCTCGACGTCTTCGTCGGAATAGTAGGGCTCGTCGGGGTAGGCGTGGGCGCCGGTTCGTGTACTCATCAGTGCGACCTTGGGGGCTAGTTGCGGGTGAACTTGGTACGGGCCAGACCACGCCCGAGGGGCAGGGTCCAGAACTGGGCGATGTCGTGATCGTCGGTGCACCAACGGATTTCCGGGATCGCTGAATCGCCGGCGGCGGCGGTCACCCGGTCACACGCCCGGTCCAGGTCATCGGCGTCGCGGCCGGTGACCGCGACCGCCATAGACCAGATGACCCCGTGGTAGCCGGTGCCGGCTTTGAGGTCTTCGCGGCGCCGCGCCGACGACGAGGACAGCACTTCTTCCGAGCCGTCACTGATCTGCCCTTTTTGTTGCAGCTCAATGGCTTTGGCCGCGTCGTTGGTGGCATGTCGTTTGGTGGCCTGACGGGCGATCCGGGCGGCACCAGATCCATGCGGACGGTGATCGTGCGCATGGTCGGCGCCGGGGGCAGATCATCGCCGGGGTCACCGGGATCGGGCTCGACGCGCGAGAGCAACGGGGTCAGCCATGCCGGCCCCAGCTGTACCGGCGGGATCTTGCTCGGCGGTATCACCCCGACGCGGGTGTGCCAATACTCGTCGCGGCGGTCGGGGTCGGTGGAGGCGCGCACCAGCACCGAGTCGTGGCCACCGAAGAACGAGGGGATCCAGTTCCGCCAGCTCGCGCCTTGGTGGCGGTCCAGGGCGAACGAGGGGTTCATCATGGCCCGCATCACCGCACACGCTCGTTGTTCGCCGAGCACGTCGACCCGGCCGAACCCGGCCGACTGCAGCGCCCGTTGAATCCGGGCGGCTTCGTCGCGGATCACCTGTGCCACGCCACCTTCAGGGGTCGCGTTCTTACTGCGGGCGATCCGCGCGGCCTCCCGCATCAACCGCCCGTTCTCCGGGACCGCGATCGACAGATACGAATACGGCTCTTCCGAGTACGGCCGGGCGTCGTCGATCAGATGCCCGTAGGACACGATCGCCGGAGTCAGTAACTCGACCCTCTCCGGTGAGGTTTCACGGAGCTGTTCGATCTTCTTCTGCACCCACTGCTCGTGCGGGTCCAGGTCGGCCGGCACCACCCGCAGCACCAGCTGCAAACTGCGGGTGAACACGGTGTCGCGGGCCGCGGCGTTGAGGACAGATTCGCTGTAGGCCGCCTGGTTTTGCGCCCACCGCTCGTTCGACCGCAGCCCTTCGGCCTGACCCTGGACCGACATGATCAGCTGGAAGTAGGGCCGCTCCCCCGGGTTGTGGTGCCACAAGATGAACAGATCATCCAGACCCGTGCCGGTCAGGTCGATAGGCTCGCACGCCCCCAGCGCCGGCGGGAACGTCCACCCCGGATCAACCTGCGGGTCGCCGTAATCAGGGTCAGGGGCGATACCCAGAGCGGGGTCGCCGGGAGTGAGCCAAATGTGGCGGCCATCGCGCCGCCGCCACCACGTCGAGCACCGGTGCGCAGCAATCCCGGCCAGCGATTCGTCGCCGATCAACTTCAATGTCGACCCGGCCGTGGCCACAATGATGACCGCGCACAGTCCCAACCCGATCAGGCCAGGCATCATGATCATGACCATGAGCCCGCTCAGCGCCCCGATCGTGCACAAGATCAGCTGGGCGGCCGGAAGGCCACGTGAGGCGACCTCGCCGCCGAGGACCGAAGTCCGAACCTCTTCGTGCATGGGGACTGTCATCGCGGTCGTTGTCCTTTCTGGTCAGGCATGGCTGGTCAGGTGTTGTCGGGGGTGGGCGCGGAGTCAGCGGCGACGCCGTGGGTGCGGCTGGCGGCGTTGATCGCTGCGGCCCGGGCACCGCCCGAGACTCCGGCGCTCGCGGCGTGGCCGGTCATCGACACGC
>NZ_AYTE01000034.1:0-71803 GCF_000506245.1 Williamsia sp. D3
CGGGCGGCCGCCCCGTGAACCGGCGCCGGCCTCCCCCACTCCGGCACACTCTGGGCGACCGCTGACGCGCATCATCGCGGCGGGGGTGTCGGTGCTGGTGCTGATCGCCACCGGATATGCGTGGAACCAGATGACCGACCTGGAGAACAGCATCACCAAACTGGGTGGTCTGAGCCTGGGCAGCGGTAAGGACGGAGCCGTCGACATCCTCATGGTCGGCACCGACTCGCGAACCGATGCCCAAGGCAACCCGCTGTCGGAAAAAGAACTGGCGCAACTGCACTCCGCTGACGAGGTGGCGACCAACACCGACACCATCTTGTTGATCCGCATCCCGAACGACGGGTCCTCCGCGACGGCCATGTCGATCCCCCGCGACTCATACGTCGAGGTGCCCGGCATCGGGAAGACCAAGATCAACTCGGCGTACGGCTCATCCAAAGAAGCCCGGCGCGAGGCCCTGGTCAACGACGGGATGGATCTCGAGCAGGCCGACAAGAAGTCCGTCCAGGCGGGACGCGACGCACTCATCACCACGGTCGCCGACCTGACGGGTGTCGAGGTCGACCACTATGCCGAGGTGGGGCTACTCGGCTTCGTCCTGCTCACCGACGCGGTGGGCGGTGTGGACGTGTGCCTCAAGGCGCCGGTCTCCGAACCGTTTTCCGGTGCGGACTTCCCCGCCGGCCGCCAGACACTCGACGGACCAGAGGCACTGAGTTTCGTCCGGCAACGCCACGATCTGCCCCGCGGCGACCTCGACCGCATCGTGCGGCAGCAGGTCTTCATGGCATCGCTGGCCCAGAAGGTGCTGTCGGCAGGCACTTTGTCCAACCCCGGCAAACTCGGCGATCTCGAGAACGCGGTGTCACGTTCGGTGGTGATCGACCAGGACTGGGACATCATCAAGTTCGTGGAGCAGCTCAAGGATCTGTCCGGCGGACGCGTGCAGTTCGCGACGATCCCGGTGGTCACCGAGCAAGGCTGGAGCGACGACGGCACCCAGAGCGTGGTCGAGGTGGACCCGGCGGCCGTCAAGGCATTCACCGATGGGTTGCTCGGAGAGAAGAACGGTACGGGCGAGAAGAAGTTCGTGCCGAGCCAATACACAGTGGACGTGATCAACTCGGGCACCGTCGACGGTCTGGCCACCAACGTGTCGAAGATCGTCGCATCCAAGGGGTTCCGGACCGGCGAGACCGGCAATGCCACCAACCCGTCCACCGACAGCACCGTGCTTGCCGCTGCGACCGACGACGCAGGGGCGAAAGCCGTTGCGGGCCAACTCGGCGGACTACCCGTGAAAGAGGACAAGACATTGGCACCGAACACGGTTCGGGTGATTCTCACCGACACCTACAGCGGTCCGGGCTCGATCGTCGACGACGGTCAGCAGGACAGCCAGAGCACCGAGGCGACAACGCCCCCACCGGCTCCGGCGATCACAGCCGGCGGCACCGGACCGGAGTGCGTGAATTGACCACTCTCACCGATGCCGCGCTGAACCCGGCGTTGTCCAGCGACGGCTCGCAGCCTCTGATCACCTACTACGACGACGCGACCGGCGAGCGCACCGAACTCTCCGCCATCACCGCGGCGAACTGGGCAGCCAAGACGGCCAACCTCGTGCGCGACGAGTTCGGGCTGATGCCGGGTGATGTGGTGGCGGTCGACCTGCCCGCGCACTGGCAGAGCGCCGCAGTTCTACTCGGCGCCTGGTGGGCCGGTCTGCACGTACGGGTGGGCTACTCCGACGATGCGGCACTTGCGTTCTGCTCGATGGCGTCGCTCGAGCGGGTAGAAGGTGCGCCGGAGATCGCCGTCGTCTCACTCGATCCGTTCGGTATGCCGTTGCGTGACCTGCCGATCGGGCTCACCGACTACTCGGCCTCGGTGCGCGTGCACGGGGACCAGTTCCGGCCCGGTGGACCCGGTGATCTCGCTCTCGACGACCGCACGGTCGACGACGTGATCACCGAAGCGACCACCTTCGCCGCCGAGGCCGGCATCATAGCCGGCTCGCGCATCATGTCGAGCCGGCACTGGGACAGCGCCGACAACCTCGTGGTCAACCTGCTCGCCACCCTGGTGGCCGGCGGTTCCCTTGTGCAGGTTGCCAATCCGGACCTGGAGAAGATGGCCGCCCGAGCAAGCAGTGAGAAGGTCACCGGGACGTTGTCGTGAGCCGAGTCCGACCCCGGCTCCGCGGGTCCGCCGGGACCGATTTCGTTCAGAAGAGCGTTGGCTGCGGGGTCTCGACGGCCGCAGCCTCGCGCACCGCCTCGCGCAGTCCGGGCTGCCGGTCGCCGCTGAGACCGTGGTGCTCGAGCATCGGATCAACCCTGTCGCGCAACCACGTTCGGTATTCCGGGGCCACGTAGGCGCCGTGACCGTAGAGCCGGCGGTACTTGCCGACCAGGGCAGGATGGTGCTCGGCGAGCCACGACATGTACCAGCCACGGGTGGATCCGCGTAGGTGTAGTGGAAATGCGGTGACCGACGTTGCACCCACCTGTGCCAGATGTGCGAACAGGTTGTCGAGGTCTGCGCGCGAATCGCTGAGCATGGGCAGGATGGGTGAAGCCATCACGTGGCAGTCCAGCCCGGACTCACGGACAGCCTCGATCAGATCGAGGCGTGCACGGGCCGACGGCGTGCCGGGTTCGACCTGTTTGCACAGGGTCTCGTCGAGCAGCGCCAGGGAGACGCCCACCGACACCGGCACCGATTTGGCTGCTGCCGCAAGGAGTTTGAGATCGCGACGCAGCAGCGTGCCCTTGGTGAGGATCGACATCGGCGTACCCGAATCGGCGAGCGCGCGAATGATGCCGGGCATCAGCCGGTACCTGCCCTCAGCCCGGTGGTAGGGGTCGGTGTTGGTTCCCAGAGCCACGGGCTCACGCTTCCAACTCTTGCGCATCAACTCTTTCCGCAGCACTGCCGCGACATTCACCTTGACCACTATCTGGGTGTCGAAGTCACGGCCGGCATCGAGATCGAGGTATTCGTGGGTGGTACGCGCGAAACAGTAGACACATTGATGGAGGCAGCCCCTGGTGGGGTTGATGGTCCAGCGAAACGGCACCTGCGAACTCTCCGGAACCTTGTTCAGCGCGCTCTTGCACAGCACCTCGTGGAACGTGACCCCGTCGAAGTCGGGGGTGCGCACCGACCGGACCAGCCCGGCGCGACTCAGGCCGGGCAGCGCCGGAGACGGATCGCTCGCCTCTTTCTCGTCTCCGGCGTCCAGCAACTGCCCTTCCCACCGCATCCCCAGATTCGAACACGCGTTCTAATTCTTGTCAAGCCGGCCCGACCTGCCCGGGCCGTGTCCTACAGCGCGGCTGCGGGATCGGCGCGCAAGGCGCGCCTGGCAGGCAGAGCTGCGCTGAGCAGCCCAGCCAGTCCACCGACCACCACGATCACCACCATCTCGACCCACGGGAGATCGGGTATGGACACGCGGTCAGCTCCTACGATTGCGGCCGCGCCGGCCACCCCGTAGGTGGTACCGAGAGCAACTCCCGCGACCGAAGCCACCGCAGCGATGATCGTGGCCTCGCCCAGCAGCATCGCACGCACCCCCCGGCTGCTCAGACCGATCACCCGCAACAGCGCATTCTCACGTCGGCGGTCGATCACCGACAGCGCCATGGTGTTTCCCACACCGATGAGAGCAACCACCACGGCGACACCGAGCAGCGCCAAGACGATCCGCAGAACCAGCGTGAGGATCTCATCGAGCTGCTGCTGGGTCTCGACGCCACCGGAGAAGGTTGCGTCCGGTGCAGATGCGGCCACGAGATCGCGGAGGGAGTTGACCGTGTCCATGCTGTCCGTCCCGAAGGAGGACAGACGCACGGCCATCCCGGTCGGAACCGGCGCCCCGCCCACCGATGCGCGATCCGCGAAGGAACCGGCTTCGCCTTCGACCACTGTCATCGTTTTCGTGATTCCCCCGGCCAGAACGGTCACCCGCTCACCGTCCTGCACGCCCGCGAGCGCTTGATCTTCTGGTGCCAGCGCGATCTCATCCACAGTGGGGGCACTGCCCGACCTCATCACCGCAGGCAGGGACGAGCTGTCCACGGCGGCGATGTTCAGTGCGATCCCGTTCACATCGATCTTCGTACGGGTCAACGGGACTGCCGCGGCCACTCCCTCGGTGGTCCGGATCGACTCGACCAGTGGAGCCGGCAGCGGCGAACCGGACGACACGATCAGATCGACCGGGTGCATGTCGGAGATCAACGTGCTCACGCTCGACCGCACCACCTGCGCGCCCACCACCATCATCGTCGTCAGGGTGATGCCGATGATGAGGGCCGACGCCGTTGCGGCCGTGCGCCGTGGAGCCCGCCCGGCGTTCGCTCCCGTCAGTTCGGCGACCGGTCCCGCGGCGGTGCGTCGGAACAACAGTGCGGCAGCCGATCCCGCTGCCCGGACGATCGGCGGCACGAGAACCACACCGGACAGCATGATCGCGAGGAACGTCGCACCGCCGCCCAATGCTGCTGCGGGAACCGATTTCTGTGCGATCCCCCAGATCAGCACGATGGCGCCGAAGAGGACCAGAACCGTGGCGGCAGTGATCCGGAAGATGTTACGGCCGCGCGGCTCCGACGAAGCGACAGTGGTGAAGGCCGCCAGCGGCGAGACCCTTGTCGCCAGTCGCGCCGGGACGGTGGCCGCGAGCATTGTCATCACTACGCCTAGTACGACGGGCACGAGCACGGCGGTGAACGGGATCGCCAAGTGGGTCAACGGCAAGTCGGCACCGGTCATCCGGGTCACCCAGGTGGCCAGCGCGACACCTCCGATCCCGAGGATCACACCTGCCACCGAGGCCACGACACCGAGGACCAACGCCTCCACGCGCACACCGGACCGCACCTGCGATGCGTCTGCCCCGATGCACCGCAGCAGCGCGAGTTCCCGGGTTCGTGAGGTGATCAGTACGGCAAAGGTGTTGGCGATCACCAGACACGACACCATGGCGGTGATCGCGGCGAACACGAGCAGCACCGAAGCCAGGATCACCGACCCTCCGGTGAACTGCTGGACCACCCGGTCGGCGGCAGCCTCACCCGACATGGCCTCGGCCCCTGGGACGGTCGAGGCCACGTCGGCCACCGCAGCCATGACCGACGCCGGGTCGGCTCCCCCCGCGAACGCAAGCCTGATCACCACATCATCTCGATCATCGCTCCGCCCGGAGTCCACCGCGGACACGGCGGCGCCGGGCGCGAACAACTGCGGTACGCCTGACGTGGCGTCACCACGCTCGACCAGACCCACCACGGTGATCTCCACAGCGGTCCGGTCGGTGGCGGTGTCGACGTCCGGGCGCACGAAAAGTCGTTGTCCGACCGCGAAGTTCGAGCCTGCGTATGCCAACGCCTGACGGTCGCCCTGCGGGAACCCGCCGACCGTCAGTCTCTGCCATCGCAACTGCTCGTCGCCTGCCAGTGCGGTCAGCTCCACCTGCGAGTACGTCTTCGCGCCACTGGTCACGCTGACCAAACGGTTACGGTCGACCGCAACCGCTTGTACGCCGGGCACCTTCGCGAGTTGCTCTCCCGTCTGATCCGCGAACTCGGACGGTACCGATACCGCCGCGTCGGTTGTCGAGAACTGTGCTGCCACCGACGCGCGCACCGATTCGGTGGACGTCGCGGTCAGTGTGAGTGTCGCGGCAACAAATGCCACACCGATGGCCACCGCCAAGACCGACGCCACATAGCGTCCCTTGTGTGCTCGCAATTGGGCCAGTGCTACTCCCCTCATCGTGGGTCACCCACAGAGACCTGATCGGAGCCATGACCACGCATCGCTGCCAACACGGAATCTGCTGTGGGCGCGAGGATTCGGTCCACCATCCGTCCGTCGGCCATCACCAGCACCTGATCGCAATAGCTCGCGGCCACAGGGTCGTGGGTCACCATCACGATGGTCTGGCCGATGCGGCGGCTGCTGCTCTGCAGCAGTGACAGCACCTGCGCGCCCGACCTGCTGTCGAGGTTGCCGGTCGGCTCGTCGGCGAGGATGAGTCGCGGCCTGCCGAGCAACGCCCGGGCGATCGCGACGCGTTGCTGCTGCCCGCCGGACAATTCGCCCGGCTTGTGGTTTAGCCGATCTCCGATGCCCAGCACCGCCACCAGTTCGTCGAACCACAGCTCGTCGGGGGATCGCCGATCCAGGGTGAGCGGGAGCAGGATGTTGGCCCGCGCGGTCAGCACCGGCAACAGGTTGAATGATTGGAAGACAAAGCCCAGCTCTCGGCGCCGCAACCGGGTCCGCTGAGAATCGTTGCATCGCGACAGATCGGTGTCCCCGATCAACACCGTTCCCGCCGTTGCGGTATCCAGTCCCGCGAGACAGTGCATCAGCGTCGACTTGCCGGACCCCGACGGCCCCATGATGGCCGTGAACTTGCCGACGGGGATGTCCACGCTCACATCACGCAGCGCGTGAACCGCCGCGTCACCGTGCCCGTACGTCTTCTGTAAAGCAATGGTCCGTGCTGCGTATGGATCTGACATTGGCCCCACCTCTCGTGTCACACGCCGACTTGCGTTGTGGCACAACCCTATTTCCGATCAGAAGGTCGACACATCGACGTGCGGGCCGACATCTGCAGACCTTCCGGTCAGCCCCCGGGATGACCCTCCGTACCCGGCGTGGTCCTCCAGGACGAGAAGAGGACCTACCGGTGAAGGGTGAGGATGTCGTCGATCCCGATCATCCCGGTACGGAAGGCGAACAACACGACCTGCACACGGTCGCGTGACCCTGTCTTGGTGAGCACCCGGCCGACATGCGTTTTGACCGTGGCGAGGGACAGATGAAAGTCCGCAGCGATCTCACCATTGGTCATCCCGACAGCGATTGCCCGCAACACCTCTGTCTCCCGGGGGGTCAGCGGATCGACGAGGTCGGGCACCACGGTGGCGTGGCCGGCAGATGCGGGCGGCGTCGGCATCGCGGCGGTTCCCGCCACGTGGGTCAGCAGGCGTCGGGTGGACCGCGGCGCGATGACGGCGTCACCGGCATGCACCGTTCTGATCGCGGCCAGGAGCTCTTCCGGTTGCGCGTCCTTGAGCAGGAACCCGCTGGCACCAGCGGAGATTGCGGCCAGCAGGTACTCGTCGGTGTCGAACGTCGTCAGTACCATGACTTTCGGGACATGCTGCTGACCCAACCCACCCGTTTCCTGCTCGGCGAGCAGTTGCCTGGTGGCCGCGATGCCGTCGACGCCGGGCATCTGGACATCCATGAGCACCACGTCGGCGGGGGTTCGGCGCAGAGTCTCCACGGCTGCGGCACCGTCGGATGCCTCGAGCACCACCGTCATGTCGGCCTGCGAATCGATGACCATTCCGAAACCCGCACGTACCAGCGCCTGGTCATCGACAAGCGCTACCCGGATCACCTCGGTCATCGAACCTCCCCGGTGGGCAGCGACGCGCGAATACGGTATCCGGGTCCGTCGTCACGGGGGCCGGCCTGCAGCGTCCCACCATGTAGTTCGGCGCGTTCGCGCATGCCCAGCAACCCCTTTCCGCCGGCCGGACGCAGCTCGCCATCACCGATGGTAGGGGCGACGCCTCGACCGTCATCGGTGACGATGATCGTCAATTCATCGCTCTGCCAATGCAACCCGACTTCTGCGGAGGCTCCGAGCCCCGCGTGTTTGAGAATGTTGGTGAGCGATTCCTGCACGATTCGATAGGCGGTCAGTCCGCATCCCACCGAAACGTCGCGAGCGGAACCGAAAGAGTCCAGTCGAATTGGCAAACCCCCGGCCCGCACAGACTCCACGAGTTCAGGGATGTCGGCGATACCTGGCACCGCCCGTATCTCGCGTGGCCCGTCATCGCGCAGCACCCCCAGCAACGACCGCATGTCGGCGAGGGCCTGCCGCCCGTTGTCGGCGATGGTGGCCAGTGCCTTGACGGCCTGCGCCGGATCCTGTTGCGCCGCATACCGGCCGCCATCCGCCTGCGCGATCACCACCGTCAGCGTGTGCGCGATGATGTCGTGCATCTCGCGCGCGATCCGGGTGCGTTCGCCGATGGCGGCGATCTCGGCTTCTTGTGCCCGTTCGAGTTCCAGCAGGCGGGCCCGCTCACGTAGTCCCTGCACCTCCCGAAGTCGCGTGCGCCGCAACATTCCGGTGGCCCAGATACCCACGGCGATGACACCCAGGCTCACCGCCCCGGGCGCCGTGAACTCGTACGCGGCCGTGTCGTCGGCTGCGGAATACAGGCGTCCCGACGACACCACGCAGCCGACCAGGCCGAGGGCCAATGCGGCTTGAGTGCCTCGCGTCGAGCCGTATGCGGCCATCGAATAGATCCCGATCACCGCGGCCACCATCACCGCTGGACTGAGTCTCTCGTCGACCGCCAGATGCGCAAACGCCGCGGCGGCGATGACCAGACCGGAGACGTCGGGGCGGGTCCGGCGGAACGCGACGGCGACACAGACAATCGTGCCGACCGCGATACGCCACACGAGCGGTGTACCCATGTGTTCCCACAGTTCGGGAACGACGCTGAGCAACGCCAGCGCCGCGGCCAGGAGCGAGTCGAGCAGCAGCCGACGCGGTTCGGCGAAGCGGTTCCAGCGCTGCAAGATCCGCTGGAAGTCCATGCTCGTCAATCTAGCGCCCGGGCGGGTGCCCGGGCATCAGACCGCGGGAGGATTTCTGACGTGGATCAGCGCAGTAGTGCGCGTGACATCACCACTCGCTGGATCTGGTTGGTGCCCTCGTAGATCTGGGTGATCTTGGCATCGCGCATCATGCGCTCGACGGGGAAGTCGCGGGTATAGCCGTAGCCACCGAACAGTTGCACCGCGTCAGTGGTCACCTGCATGGCCACATCAGAAGCAAAACACTTCGACGCCGCAGAAATGAACCCCAAATTCTTTTCCCCACGCTCAGCCCGAGCAGCCGAGGTGTACACCATCAAACGGGCAGCCTCGATCTTCATCGCCATGTCCGCCAGCATGAACTCCACACCCTGAAACGAACTGATCGACTTACCGAACTGCTTACGCTCCTTCACATACGCAATCGTCTGATCCAGAGCACCCTGCGCAATACCCAACGCCTGCGCACCAATCGTCGGACGCGTGTGATCCAACGTCTCCAACGCCGTCTTGAACCCCGTACCCGGCGCCCCGATGATCCGATCACCCGGAATCGTGCAGTCCTCGAAATACAACTCCGCCGTCGGCGAACCCTTGATACCCAGCTTCTTCTCCAACGGACCCACCGTGAACCCGGGATCATCCTTGTGCACCATGAACGAGGAAATACCATTGGCACCCTTGTCCGGATCAGTCACCGCCATCACCGTGTACCACGTGGACTTACCACCATTGGTGATCCAACACTTCGACCCGTTGAGCACCCAGTTGTCGCCCTCTTCCCGCGCCCGGGTCTTCATCGCCGCCGCATCCGAACCCGCCTCACGCTCAGACAACGCATACGAGGCCATCGCCTCACCCGACGCGATCGACGGCAACACCTGCCGCTTGAGCTCCTCTGAACCCTTCAAGATCAAGCCCATCGTGCCCAACTTGTTCACCGCCGGAATCAACGACGCCGACGCATCCACCCGCGCAACCTCTTCGATCACAATGCACGCAGCCACCGAATCCCCACCCTGACCCTCGTACTCCTCAGGCACATGGATCGCGTTGAACCCTGACGCCGTCAACGCCGCCAACGCCTCCTCCGGGAACCGCGAGTTCTCATCCACATCAGCAGCGTGAGGCTCGATCTCCTTCTCCGACAGAGCGCGGATCGCCGCACGCAACTCGTCATGCTCTTCACCGAGCTTGAACAGACCAAAATCGGGGTTGCCGGCCATCAGAACACTCCTCGTATACGCCAGAAAAACTCGGTTCTTCCCGTCGATCCTAATACTTGCGCGCCCCAGAGTTACTCACGGGTAACTGAAAAGACAGGGCCGTGCCCGACCGCGGCAGACGCTAGCCTGACGATGAATCGCACCCGCCGTGCCAGTGAGGAAGCCATGACCCCCAAGCAGTCGCCCGAAGCAGAACTCGCCGACTTCGACCGCGCCGAGTTCACCCATTCCGGCAAGACGCGCACGATCTACCGGCGGGGCGAGGGGCCGGCCGTGGTTGTCATCGCGGAGATGCCAGGAATCACGCCGAAGGTGCTGAACTTCGCTCGCAAGGTGTCCGACATCGGGTGCACTGCTGTGGTCCCCAGCCTGTTCGGAGTCGACGGCCTCGACCCCATGCCGGACAACCTGGGGTACCTCAAATCCGTCGGGGTCCTGACGTCGGTTCTGGTCCCGACCTGCATCAGCCGCGAGTTCACAGTCCTCGCTACGGGGAAGTCGTCACCTGTGGTGACCTGGCTGCGGGCACTGGCGGCCGATGAGCACGAGCGGTGCGGCGGCCCGGGTGTCGGCGCCATCGGGATGTGTTTCACCGGCGGATTCGCCCTCGCGATGGCCGCGGACGACCGACTCCTGGCCCCCGTGCTCGCCCAGCCCTCCATGCCGTTTCGGCCGGTCGGCGCGGCGAACATCGACATCTCGCCCGACGATCTCGCGGTTGTCAAAGGGCGGTGCGCCGCAGGTCTGGAAGTGATGGGCGTCCGGTTCAGGAAAGACAAGCTCTCCCCCGCTGCCCGGTTCGACTACCTGCGCAAAGAATTGGGCGACGCTTTCGTGGCCATCGAGATAGACGACGCCGACGCGGGCCCGTCTCCGATGCCACCGCACTCGCCGCTCACCGAACACCTCATCGACGAGCCGGGCCAGCCCACCCGAGCCGCTCTCGACGAGGTTCTCGACCTCTTCCGGCGCAAACTGCTGGTCGACGCCGACAGCTAGCCTCCGAGAAGTTTCTGCTGCAAGGCCTGATCTTTCGCCAGAACCATGTCCGACAGGTCGGCCTGGAACCGTTCCATCTGCGCGCGCAGTCCCGGGTCCGCCGCCGCAAGAATGCGCACCGCCAGCAGACCAGCATTGCGTGCCCCACCCACCGACACAGTCGCCACCGGCACCCCGGCGGGCATCTGCACGATCGACAGAAGCGAATCCATGCCGTCGAGGTATTTGAGCGGCACCGGAACACCGATCACCGGCAGTGGCGTTACCGAGGCCACCATGCCGGGTAGGTGGGCCGCTCCGCCTGCACCCGCGATGATGACCGAGAGTCCGCGCCCGGCAGCCTCTTTCGCGTAGTCGAGCATGCGCTGAGGAGTTCGGTGCGCGGAGACGACACCCACTTCGAATCGGACACCGAACTCGGCGAGGGCCTCCGCAGCGGCCTCCATCGTCGGCCAGTCCGAGTCGCTGCCCATGATCAGGCCGACCCGCGGCCCCTGTGGCCGGTTGCCCGAACCTTCGCCGTTCTCACTCACCGTGCACATCCCATCCGTCGGTCCACTCCGCGTGCGACATCCAGTGTGCCGCCCGCTCCGCGATCTCCCGCACGTGCGCCACGTGCTCGGGGTCGTCCACGTTGCCGCCCGCCGATCCCAGCACGTTCACGTGTCCGATCTTGCGGTCGGGGCGTTCTCCCTTGCCGTACAGATGCACCTTCGCCTGCGGGATACGTGCAAACAGATGGTGCAGTCGCTCGTCCATCGACATCGCCGGAGCCTGCGCCGCACCGAGGATGTTGGCCATCACGGTGACCGGGGCCCGCGTTCCGGTGTCGCCCAGTGGGTAGTCGAGGACAGCACGAAGGTGCTGTTCGAACTGCCCGGTGACACTGCCGTCCATCGACCAGTGACCACTGTTGTGCGGTCGCATCGCCAGCTCGTTCACCAGGAGCGAGCCATCGGTGGTCTCGAACAGCTCGACCGCCATCACCCCGACCACACCCAGTTCGCCGGCCAGCGACAATGCGAGGCGCTGCGCCGAGGTGGCCGTCTCTTCCGACAGGTTCGGTGCCGGCGCGATCACCACCGCGCACTGTCCCTTGCGTTGCACCGTTTCCACCACCGGCCACACGGCGCCCTGGCCGAACGGCGAGCGTCCCACCATCGCCGACAGCTCCCGACGCAGCGCGATCCTCTGCTCGACCATCAGGGACGAACCCGCTGGTGCTGCCGCAAGCGCCTCGAGCGCCTCCTCGCGACTGTCGACCAGCCACACCCCGCGCCCGTCATAGCCGCCGCGGATGGTTTTGAGGACCACCTGCCAGTGATGTTGCTCACCGAACTCGATGAGCGCCTCCATGGGGTTGTCCTGGGGCAGTTCGGCGTACGCGGGAATGGGCGCGCCGAAGTCGGCGAGGCGCCGCCGCATGGCGAGCTTGTCCTGGGCAAAGATCAGCGCGCTCGGCGGAGGAAGCACACTGACGCCCTCACCGACCAGCACCTCGAGATGCTCGATCGGCACGTGCTCGTGGTCGAAGGTCAGCGCGTGGCTGCCACGCGCGGCCGCGCGGAGGTCCTCGAGGCTGTTGTGGCTGCCGAACACCACATCGGGGCTGACCTGGGCGGCCGGCTCGTCGGCGGACGCCGCCAGGACACGCAGACGCTGCCCCAATGCGATGGCGGCCTGATGGGTCATGCGCGCCAGCTGACCGCCGCCGATCATGGTGACCACGGGCATCCCCGGGGCAGCTGCGTCACGACTGGCCTCCGGCGACGCCGGTGCAGGTGGGACTGCCGAATCGGGGGCCGTGGGAACAGCGGGCACGGGTGCCGTCGAGGCAGGGGTCGGATCACTCGTCACGGCTATCCATCGTGTCACGGGAGGCGTCGATCGGACGACACGGGAGGCACCGGGACGTGCCGGGATTGGTTTCTGAACGAACTTGTTTCGTAGACTCCATCCTTGTGTCACTCACCGATGGGCTCATGGCCCGTATGCCTGCGCCGCTGAGAGCGCTGGTAATGCGTCACCATGAGCTCATCAAGTTCGCCATCATCGGTGGCTCGATGATGATCCTGGACATGGCGATCTTCTACTCGCTGAGCCTGACGATCCTCGAGACCAAACCCGTCATCGCCAAGGTCATCTCCGGTGTGCTCGCGACCATCGTCAGCTACATCCTCAACCGCGAGTGGGCGTTCAAGAACCGCGGCGGCCGCGAAACCCACCACGAGGCGTTCCTCTTCTTCGCGATCAGCGGGGTCGGAGTGGTTCTCCAGGCCGCGCCGTTGTTCGTGGCGAACAACCTGTTCGACATCCGCAGTTCGGTCGACGTCACCAAGCTGGTGATCATCGACTTCATCCTCGGTTACATCATCGGCAATCTGCTCCAGATGGCGTTCCGCTTCTGGGCCCTACGGCGTTTCGCCTTCCCAGAATCCGATCTCGCGGCCGCTGTCGACGCATCGGTTCTGCGTCCGGACGACGATCGCGAGGGTCTCGCACGGCCAAAAGACGGACGGACACAGGACGAACTCGCCGACGAGGAGCTCGGTCACACCTGACCAGCGCCCCGCGCCATCAGCGGGGCTCGCTGTGACCGGTCCTGCTGGATCGGTCCGCATCATCCGTGTCGTGTCGCGGAACCACGATCGCAAAGGTCGCCGGACGCCGCCGCAGCAGATCCAGTCGGCCGCCGTCGGCTTCGATGAGTGCGCGCGCAAGCGGCAGACCCACCCCACTCGACCCACCCTCGGAGTAGCCGCGCTGGAACACGTGGGGCGCACTCTTGTCGCTGATCCCCTGACCCTCGTCGGACACCGACACCCGGATCATGCGGCTGCCGGGCAACTCTCGCGTGTCCACCGAACAATCCCCGGCCCCGTGGTGCAGCGCGTTGTCGACGAGCACGCTCAACGCCTCCCGCAGCCGGGTGGGGGTGACCCGGGCCGCGCACTGCCCCACCCCTCCGGCCCGTAGATGACGGCCCTGCACCTCGAACGCCGATTCGTAGTCGGCGACCACCTGAGCGACCTGCTCGGGCACGGAGACAGGATCGAGCATCGCGACCTGTTCACCCCTGGCAGCGGTGATCAACTCGTCGAGTTCGCTGGTCAGCCGTTCCACCTGCGCCAAGCCTGCCTCGGCCTCGGTCACCACATCGGATCGGGATGGATCGAGAGCTCATCGAGCCGCAACCGGATCGCGGTCAGCCTGCTGCGCAGCTGATGGGAGACCTCTCCGACGATCCGTCCCTCGCGTTCGAGCCGGATGGTGATCTCCCGGTTGGCGGCATCGAGCGCGGAGGACACCCGATCGAGTTCTTCGATGTCGTAGTGCCGGCCTTCGGTACCGAAGTCGCCTTTGGCCATCCGGGCGGCGCGTGCGGCAACGTCCTCGAGCGGGTCGGCGAGGCGGCCGGCTGTCACCGCCGCCACCACCAGACCGAGGATCACCGAGGTCACCACCACCACGGAGACCACACCCACAGCTCCCCACTGCCGGCTACGCACCTGAGCGTGCGGCACAGAGAGGGTGAGCGACCCGGCCTCGCCGAGGGTGAGCGATTCGGTGACCGCTTCCTCGTCGATCGGCGCTCCCACCTCGAGCCGCCCGCGTTCCATGCCCTCGGGCCCGCTGATCGGGAAGTAGATCTCCAGCCGGCCGTTCTCGGGTACGAGCAACCGGAACTTGTCCCGGTCGACGGTGCCGCTGATCGACCCGTCGGGTCCTTCCTGACTGAGCAGTTCGGTGGATACCCGTTTGAGGCGGTCATCGAGATCTTGATGTGCGGTGTCGTCGACCCACCACCAGGCGGTGAACATCAACGGCACACCCAGGAGCAGGCCGATGCCCATCACCATGGCCATCATCGACCGAAGGATCCGGCGGCGCATCTAGTCGGGGTCGAACCGGAAGCCGACACCGCGAACGGTGACGATCCGCTTCTTCCGTCCGGGCTGATCGTCGCCGATCTTGCGGCGCAGCCAAGAGATGTGCATGTCGAGCGTCTTGGACGACAGGAGATCGGGGGTACCCCAGACCTCGGTCAGGATCTCCTCGCGGCTGACCACTTCGCCGCCCCGCTCCATCAGGTACCGCAGCAGGTCGAACTCGCGGTTGGCGAGGGTGGTGTCCTGACCGCTGACCAGCACACGCCGTCCACGCGCGTCGAGGTGGATGTCGCCGGCTTCGATGACCACATCAACGCTCTGCTTGCGGCGCAGCAGCGCGCGTACCCGGGCCAGCAGTTCGGCAAGGCGGAACGGCTTGCCCACGTAGTCGTCGGCCCCGGCATCGAGGCCGACGACAAAATCGACCTCGTCGGTCCGAGCGGTCAGCATGAGCACGGCCAGATTGGGCCGAACCGCCCGGATACGGCGGCAGACCTCGAGGCCGTCCATCTCGGGCAATCCCAGATCGAGGACCAGCAGTTCGAACCGGCCGCTCCGTGCCTGCTCCAGCGCAGCGGTGCCGGTGGTCACGACCTCGCAGCCGTACCCTTCACGGCTCAGGGCGCGGGCCAGCGGAGCGGCGATCGCGTCATCGTCTTCGGCGAGCAGAACTTCGGTCACCAGACCAATTTAGGCGCATGCGGCACAGATACCCGGATTCGATCGGATTCCCGCGCGGCCACAGGCCATTTCGTGACCAGTTCGCCGCCGCCGGGTGGGGGTCAGCGCCGGAAGCTGTTGCCGTCCGGGGCATCGAAAACCTCGTGATAGAGCAGTGAGTGCACGCGTTCCACGTTCGGGATGTCGTTGAACTCGAGGGGGTCTTCAGACGCCGACTCGATGATGAGGGTGCCCGTTCGGAGCATCCGATCGATCAGTCCGTGCCGGAACTCCACCGAGTTGATGCGCTGGACCGGGATGTCGATACCCGAACGGGTGATGATGCCGTTGCGGTAGGTCACCCGCCGATCGGTGAGGACGAAGTGGGTGGTGCGCCAACTGATCAGGGGCCGCACGAAGAACCAGAGGACGATGAAGAGCCACAACGCGGCGATGACGATGCCCAGGATCATCTTTGCCGTGGAGTCGAGGTCGGCATTGGACAGGTAGCCCCCCGCCACACCCGCGGCGGCAGTCGCGACAACAAAGATGAGCGCGGGGGCCAGCAGGCATTTCCAGTGCGGATGGTGATGCACAACCACACGTTCGCCCTGAGCAAGGATGTTCTCCGGATACCCCATCGACAAATCCTCCCGTTGATGACCGTGGCGTACGGCGACTCGCCCGGTCGGTGCCGTAATCAAACCAGAATCGGGCCTGTCCGAACCACAGGCAGCGCCTCGACGGCCCGCCGGTGGGGACGCAGACGGCCCCGGGGGCGCTACGGTGGACATCTGATCGTTCTCAGGCCGCAGCAGCGCTGGTCGGTAAACTCGCGCGCAGGGAGGTGCACGATGTACCCGAATGACCCGTACGACCCGAACAAGCCGCGAACAGCCCGGTTCGACCGTGGCTACGAACCCGAATCACAGGCTTACAGCCAGGCGTACGACCAGGGGGCTCCGCCTCCGGACCCGTACTACGCCGCTGCGCCACCACCGGCCGCGCCGCCGCGACGGCGCCCCGCCACCAACCGGCCGCAGGTCAATCCCACGATGTTCATCGGCGGAGTCCTCGCCACCGCCATCGTGACCGGCCTCGCCGCCTGGCTCGTCGCGTGGATCATCCGGCTGGTCATCGAGCGCATAAACGAGACCGGGAAGCTCGGCGTGTGGAATCCGATGGCGAACGACGAGTACTGGTTCGCCATCGTCGCCTTCCTGTGCGCCCTGTTCGCAGGAGCGCTCTGGTACGTCCTGCAGCTCACCACACCATCGCCGAGCCAGTTCTTCTCCTGGATCGTCGGGCTCCTGATCCTGGCAGCCATCTTGATCCCACTGCTGCTGTCGCGGGATTGGACGACCGGGATCTCGACCGCGATCATGCACGCGGTGATCGGTATCCCGATCCTCCTGCTGATCCCGGCGATGGGCACCAAGAGCTACGAACGTCGCTGACGGCAGCGGGTTGCGATACGGCCTGCGGTAGGGCGACAGTCCGGCGTCGACCCGGTTGGTCTGTCGACCCGGTTGGTCCGTCGACCCAGTTGTTCCGTCGACTCAGTTGTTCCGTTTAGTCGGTGACCCTCAGGTGGGTGACGTCGCCGGCCGCGACCGCCACGTTCTGACCGGGAGCCACCTCGACGACCACTCGGCCGATGCTGTCGATTGCTGTCGCCAGCCCCTCGATCTCTTCGCCCGCGGGCATCTGCACCCGCACTCGATGCCCGAGGGTCGCGCAGGCAGCCCGGTAATCGTCGGCCACCGCGCCGAGATCGCCCGGCCACTGGTCCAGTCGTCGTGACAGTGCTCGCAGAACGGCGCCGGCGAGCTGGGTCCGGTCGACGGAGGCTCCCGCCAGGTCAAGTGAGATGGCGGTCGGGACCGGCAGTTCGGCCTCGGTGAGGCTCACGTTGATCCCGAGCCCGATCACCACCACGGGCCCGCTCGGTCCGTGGGTGAGCTCGGCAAGGATCCCGGCGACCTTGCGTCCGCCGTAACCGTCATCGGTGGCGGTGTCGTCGCCGAACAGCAACACGTCATTGGGCCATTTGAGCCTCGGACTCAGGTCGGTGGTCTCGGCGATACCCTCGACGACCGCAAGACCCGTCAGAAGCGGTAACCATCCGAGCGCCTGAGGTTGGTCCGACGTGTTCGCCGGCGCCGCGACCGACAACGCCACCTGCGCTCGGGTCGGACTCTCCCACTGCCGGGAATGTCTGCCACGCCCGGCGGTCTGGTGCTCGGCGATCAGCACGGATCCAGCACAATCGGTGGACCCGGCAAGACTCACCAGATCCGCGTTCGTGGACCCGGTCTCCTCGACCACGCGAACCGACCGCCATCGGGTGCCGGTCACCGCTTGTCGAAGGGCCTCGTGGTCAAGGGGCGCTCGCTCGTCGGTCATGAGGTCTGAGCGTAGAGCGCGAGTGACGCGATCCGCCACGGAACAGAGCGAAGTACGTGTGTCGCTCGGTACCGAACCAAACGTGAGAGAAGCCTCAGGTTAGCCCGCTCACACCAGCGAAAACGGGTGTGGATAGCATCATGGCCATGACGAGTGCCCCCCAGGACGTGCCATCGACGCCGGATATCCACACGACTGCAGGAAAGCTCATCGACCTGCACAATCGTCTCGCCGAAGCGAAGCATCCAGTCGGAGAGGCGGCGGTCGAGAAGACCCACGCCAAGGGAAAGCTGACCGCCCGCGAGCGCATCACCCATCTGCTCGACGAAGGTTCGTTTGTCGAGCTCGACGCCCTCGCCCGTCACCGCAGTACCAACTTCGGACTCGCCGAGCGACGTCCACTCGGAGACGGTGTGGTGACCGGTTACGGAACCATCGACGGACGTGAGGTCTGCGTTTTCAGCCAGGACGTCACCGTCTTCGGCGGCAGCCTCGGCGAGGTCTACGGCGAGAAGATCGTCAAGGTGATGGACCTGGCGATCAAGACCGGCCGTCCGCTCGTCGGCATCAACGAAGGTGCCGGTGCCCGCATCCAGGAAGGTGTTGTCTCCCTGGGTCTCTACGGCGAGATCTTCCACCGCAACGTCCGGGCCTCCGGTGTCATCCCGCAGATCTCCCTCATCATGGGTGCCGCGGCCGGTGGCCACGTCTACTCACCCGCCCTCACCGACTTCGTGGTGATGGTGGACGGCACCAGCCAGATGTTCGTCACCGGACCCGATGTCATCAAGACGGTCACCGGTGAAGACGTCACGATGGAAGACCTCGGTGGCGCACACACCCACATGGCAAAGTCCGGTGTCGCGCACTACGTGGCCAGCGACGAAGAGGACGCGCTCGACTACGTGAAGGAATTGCTCAGCTACCTGCCGAGCAACAACCGGGCCGAGGCGCCGCGCTTCCCTGTGGCACAGCCGGCCGCGGGATCGATCGAGGACACCCTCACCGATGAGGATCTCGAACTCGACACCCTCATCCCCGACTCCCCGAACCAGCCGTACGACATGCACGAGGTCATCCGCCGCATCCTCGATGACGACGAGTTCCTCGAGGTGCAGGCCGGCCGCGCGGCGAACATCATCGTCGGCTTCGGTCGCGTCGACGGCCGCAGCGTCGGCATCGTCGCGAACCAGCCGACCCAGTTCGCCGGCTGCCTCGACATCGACGCCTCGGAGAAGGCCGCGCGCTTCGTCCGCACCTGCGACGCTTTCAACGTGCCGATCATCACCCTGGTGGACGTCCCGGGATTCCTGCCGGGCACCGACCAGGAATACAACGGAATCATCCGGCGCGGCGCGAAATTGCTCTACGCGTACGGCGAGGCAACGGTTGGCAAGATCACCGTCATCACCCGTAAGGCCTACGGCGGCGCGTACGACGTCATGGGATCCAAGCACATGGGTGCCGATGTGAACCTGGCGTGGCCGACGGCCCAGATCGCCGTCATGGGAGCCTCGGGCGCGGTCGGATTCGTCTACCGCGGCAAGCTCAAAGAAGCTGCGGCCAACGGAGAAGACGTGGATGCGCTGCGCTTGCAGCTGCAGCAGGAGTACGAGGACACCCTGGTGAACCCGTACGTGGCAGCTGAACGCGGCTATGTCGACGCGGTCATCCCGCCGTCGCACACCCGCGGTCAGATCGCCACGGCGCTCAAGCTCCTCGAGCGCAAACTCGTCAACATGCCACCGAAGAAGCACGGGAACATTCCGCTGTGAGTGCAGACAACACGCCAGAGACGAACGCTGCGGACGGCACCGGTGACGCCGCTGCGGCGCGGCCTTTCCTGCGAATCGTCAAGGGGAATCCATCGGACGCCGAGATCGCCGCGGTCGTCGGTGTTTTCGCCTCGGCAGGCGGTTCGGGTGTGGAAGAGGACCCGGGGCCACGCAACCTGTGGGGCAACCCGTCCGACCGGCTGCGTGCCGCCGGCGGTCTTGCTCCCAACGCTTTTCCGAACCTGGCCTTCGGTTACTGATCCGATGCACACGGGTGGGCGCCGATGACCCGGGTGGTCCTGGCATCGGCGTCGCCCGCACGCCTGCGGATCCTGCGGGCCGCCGGTGTCGATCCACTGGTCGAGGTCTCGGATGTCGATGAAGATGCGCTGATCGCCCAACTCGGCGACACCGCATCTCCCTCCGACGTCGTCACCACCCTCGCAAAAGCCAAGGCGGACGATGTCGCCGGCCATCCGGGCATCTCCTCGATCGATGACGCGATTGTCATCGGGTGTGATTCGATGCTGCACCATCGCGGCATCCTGTCCGGCAAACCTCACACTCCCGATGTGGCTCGCGCTCAATGGCTTTCGATGCGCGGCTCGGTTGCCGACCTGTTGACAGGCCACTGTGTGCTCCGGATACGCGAAGGCTCGGTGGTCGCAGAGGCTGTCGCGTTCGCGGGCACCACGATTCGCTTCGGCTCGCCCACCGATGAGCAGGTGGACGCATACATCGCCACCGGCGAACCACTGGCGGTGGCCGGCGCATTCACGCTCGACGGACTCGGGGGCTGGTTCATCGACGGTGTCGACGGCGACCCGTCGTCGGTGATCGGCATCAGTCTGCCGCTGGTTCGGACCCTGCTCGATCAACTCGGGGTCAGCGTGACCGACTTGTGGTCGGTCCGTTGATGATTGCGACGACGCGGCGCCCATAGGGCTCAGGCCCCGCGAGCACTACCAGAAGGTGCACGGCAGCCCCCACGAGCTGAGCTCCTCACCGATCTGCGCCCGAAGTGTGCCGACATCACCGAAGTGGTCTGGGTGGATACCGAACACCGTGATGGTCACCTTGTCTCCGTATTCCACCGCCCACGCCGCCACGGCGGGACCTTGAGCACGTCGGTTGGCAATCGGCCGACCGCGGACGATGGCGCGGATGCCAAACGATTCCGCGGTCTCGGTACCGAGCCGAAGCGCGCTGGGCGGCACCACCCCGAGATTCGAGACGGTGGTGTCGGGGCCGGGCACCGACTGCATCAGCTTTCCGATCAGCCGCGCCGGCAGGAGCCGGACCACCGGTTGCAAGTTGTCGGCCATCTTGTCCGACTCGGCGTCGGCGTAATCGATGAACGCCTGCTTGCTCAATGCCCGGATCTCGGCCAGGCCTCGCTGTGGGCTGACCGGTCCGTCGATCCGAATCCACACGCCGCCCGAGGCGTTGGCCCGTTCGTCTCCGGCCTCACGTTTGCTGACCGCCATGCACACCCGGAGCTGGTCATCCACCGGAAGGTCCGTCCGCTTCACCAGCCCGGCAAGTACGGCCGTGAACAGGCTGTTGGTGGTCCCGCCATGCTCTCGTGCGGTGTCGGCCCACCGCTCGCGATCCACATCGAGGATCACCAGGGTGGTGTCCGGGCCGGGCGCATCCGGTGATGTCTTGGTCGACGGCGCTGCACGCCGCGACGGGCTCGGCGCCTTCGTCTGATTCCGCAACGCACCGCCGAGAATTCTGAGCGCCCTGGCCGCAGCCAACAGCTGGCCGGCGGCATCCACCACGTCCGCTCGACGACCAGTGCGGCCCCCGGTCTCCGCATGAGTGGACAACCGGTTCTGCGATGTGCCCGCCTGGGCCGCCGCCAGTGCCGCGTAGACCCCCTCACCGTCAGAGATCATGTGTGACACCAGCAGTGACAGCACCAGCTTGCCCGATCGAGTCCGCGCGGCGTCCAACCTCCAGCCCCTGCCCGCTGCGGGCGCGAGTTCGCCCTCACGCACTCGCGTGTCCAACCAGGAGGCGATGTCGTTGTCACCGATCGGCTTGTCGTCGATCGCCACGTCCGGGACGTCGTCGACCCGAACCCACCGGTCACGTGCGAACGGGACTGTCGCACAACGCACTTTGCGGTTGAGCGGACCTGCCGACAGCTGGTCTCGCAGCCGAAGCACCACTGCCTCGCCCGGGTCAGAGGCGAACACCCACAGGAACTGGATCGGCGCGCTGAGCCCGAAGAGCCGTTCGGCGAGATGGTAGGACTCGTCGGGTCCGGTGACCCGATCGAACCCACCGACGAGGCGTTCGGTCGTCGTCATTGTCGCGCCCTCTCGTTGTCCTGGAACATGTGCTTGTCACCAGAGCCGAAACGGCACGCCCCACGCCCGGAGTTCCTCTGCGAGAAAGCGGCCAAGTTCTGCACTGTCGGCGATGTGCATCTCGTCGAACGCGGCAACGGAAAAGGTTGTGGTTCCGCCATATTCGAGTAGCCATGACTGCACGCCGTCCCCGAAGCGGTACGGCAGTGCCGCATCCACTCCCTGCGCGATCCCCCGGAAGGCAACTCCTGATGCCGCCACCCCGCCCACTTCGGCGAGCTCTGGGGTGAACACTCCGAGATTCGAGGCCACCGCGTCGGGCATCCCATCCCCACTGCTCACCGCCTGGATGATCAGCTGCGCGGGCAACAACCACATCAACGGCTGGAGGTGGATCATGGCGGGTCGACGACCGGCGTCCAGGGCGGTGAACGCGGCCTTGCACTGTTGCCGAATGTGACGCAACGTCCCACCGGGAACAGGTTCGTCGGTGAGTGTCACCGACACACCCGCGGTCGCGTTCGCCCGGTCGTCGCCGTCTGCCCGCTGACTGACGGGGATGCCCACCTTGATCGGGACACCGAGTGGTGCGCATCCGCTCGAACGCAACACTCCGGAGATCACGGCGATGAACAGCGAGTTGGACGTACCGCCGTGCTCGGCAGCGACTTTGGTCCACACGTCGGAGTCGACACTCACCGTCGACCAGGAGGCGTGCGCACGGGGCGCACGTTCGTGCATGGGCAGGCGCGGCGCTCGGTCGATCGCCCCGCGCTTGCCGAACATCGACGCACCGCCCGCCGCAGCTGCGCGCACCACTCCCCCGATGGCCGAACCGATATCGGACAGCAGATCCACGCCGTCGTCGATCAGTTGCCGCCGCGGACCGACGGCAGATATCCCTGAGCACAACGGTTCTGGTCTGCGGTCAGTGAACGCGTCGACAGCCGCACCGACCATGTTCTGTCCGTCCGTGACAAGGTGAAGAGCGGTCAGCGACAACGCGTATCCGCCCTGTTCGGTGAACACGCCACGTAGCCGCCACGGCGGCCCCGTCAGCGGGTCGAGTGGCGCCGACTCGAGTTCGGAGTCCGCCCACGCCCCCACCAGATCCGAGTCGATCGGCGTGACATCGATGATCAGATCGGGGTGCGTGTCCGCCCGCACCCATCGCGGCCGGACACCGGGTAACCCGGAGACGGCCACGAGTCGGTTCAGCGGGCTCGATGCCAGGTTCCTGTTGATCGTGGCCAGAGCCTCCCGGCCCGGCGGCTGGTCGAATGTCCAGACGATTTGCAGCACCACGGACCAACCGAGCTCCCGGTGGAGGAACCAGTACGTGAAGTCCCCGGCCTCGAGCCGGCGCGTACGATTCATCGGCTCGTCACCACAGCCGGCGACCAGTCGGTGACCGATGCCTCGATCAGATCAGCTGCAGCCGTCGCTGCCTTCTCCGGCGAGATGAGTTGTGCGGCCACTGCGTTCGCGCGCCTGGTGTACTCCGGATCGAGGACCGTACAAAGCCGGTCTTCGAGCGAGTGCGCATCCAACTGCGACAGCGTCATCGAGGCACCGACTCCGAGACGCTCGAGTTGAGCGCCCCAGAACGGCTGATCCGAACCCACCGAGCAGACCACAGCAGGTTTCGCCGCACGCAGTGCGGCCGATGTGGTCCCAGCTCCTCCGTGGTGGACCACCGCCCTACACGCGGGCAACACAGTCCGGTGGTCGACCTGTCCGACGATGCGCACGGTGTCGTCGGAGCTCACGTCGAAGTCGTTCCACCCGGCACTGACCACGGCGCGCTCACCCACGCCCCGGCACGCCCGCCCGATTGCCGTGACCAATGCGCCGGGATCCGCCACCGGCATGCTCCCGAACCCGAAATAGATCGGTGGTGTGCCCTCGGCCATCCAATCCCGTAGTCCCTCCGCATCTTCCGACCATCCGCATGCGCTGTCACCCAGGCCGACAAAGCCCACCATCGGCCGGTCGGCACCCCACTCCTCGGCGAGGTCCGCACAGAACAGCGGGTCGTACGCCTGTATCTCCCGTGCCCCGTACGTCGTCATCCGGCTCGGTAGGTTGCTGCTCGCGCTTGCCATACCCATACGCGCACGCTCCCTGTTCTCCCGCTTGCGCGTCAGGCCCCAGAGCGCGGCGTCGACCATCTTCCAGCTGACCCGGTTGACCAGGGGCGCCAAGGACAGCGGCGCACCAGGAAACGGTGAGAAGTAAGAATTCGACCGCACCGGCGCGTGGTGCAACGAAATGAGCGCTATGCCATGGTGTTCGGCGAACAGCAAAGCGACCTGTTCGGTGGTGAACCCGGTGACGATCGCGTCGGCCCCTTCACTCAACTCGACCATCGTGTCGATCATCTCCGCCCAACCGACATCACGTAATTCGTTGAATGCCTTTAGTCGTGCGGCCGGTCCACCCGACCGCACCCGGGTGCGCACCAGCTCGGACTTCATGTGCGCACGGGTGTCGTAACCGAACGGGACAACATCCACCCCGAACCCGGCAGCGAACTCGACCAGATTGGGTGGTGCAGCAAAAGTGACAACATGACCACGACGCTGCAACTCGGCACCGATCACGGCCGCGGGCTGGATGTCACCGCGCGTGCCACTGAACGCGAACAGTAGCTTCACGTCCCACTCCGCATCAGTTCCATGCATACCGATCGTAGGGCAGCGGCACCGCTTGCGCAGCGTCAGAAGACCGGCGTCACATCATCTGCCGAGCACGCTAAGTCTGCCTGGCTCTTACGATTTGCCGAACCCACACCGCCCCCCGATACTGTGCGGACGAGGAGGACCATGAAAATTGTTCTGTCCTGCAACGGCAGCCGGGGTGACGTGCAGCCGGCGATGGCACTGGGTTCTGCGCTCGCACGCCGAGACCACGCGGTGACCCTGGCCGTTCCACCCAATCTGGTCTCATGGGCGGCCGATTCCGGCCTCGCCACCCAGGCATGCGGTATCGACACCGACGAACTCCTCGGATCAGATCTCGTGACCAGAGACCTCAAATCATCGAATCCCGTGAAACGCCTTCGAGCCGTGTCCGAGATCACGCTGCGCGGCGGAAGTCGGTTACAGCATGATCTACGCGCCGTGGGACAGGGCGCCGACGTGATCATCGGCGGCAGTGCGGGCCAGGAGCGCATACTCAATGTGGCTGAGGCTCTCGGCATTCCGTATGTGCCACTGCACTACTGCCCTATCCGCAAGAACTCGGTGGTCTCCCCGCTCCCTTGGCTACCGCCCTCGATCACGGCGCACAGCTGGACGATCCTCGAGCGCATACTCTGGCACACGAGCGCATCCACCGAGAACGAGCTGCGCCGCGAACTGGGGCTCGGCCGCGCGAAGACTCCGGCCGCATCGCGCATCACCGGGCAGGGCGTGCCTGAACTGCAGGCCTACGATCCGCTCCTGTTCCCCGGCCTCGGCGACGAATGGGGGCGGAGTCGTCCTCTTGTGGGCTTCCTGGAGTACCTCCCTTCTCGGCCAAAACTGCAGAGCGACTTGACACATCGCTCGCTCATCGACTGGCTCGCTGCCGGCCCGGCTCCGCTGTATGTCGGCTTCGGCAGCATGAAGATCGGGGACCCCAGCATCATCGAGCATGCGATCGTCGCGACCGCCGAACGACTGGGGTTACGTGTCCTGCTCGTCGCCGGCGGCAGCGATCTCTCCATCGACTCCGCCGATGACCGCTTCTTCGTGACGTCCACCATCGATCACAAGACAGTGCTTCCTCGGTGTACCGCAGCGGTCCATCACGGTGGAGCGGGCTCGACTGCCGCTTCTCTGCGTGCCGGATTGCCCACCGGCATCTGCTGGTTCGGGGCGGATCAGCCCATGTGGGGGCGACAACTCACCAGGCTGGGGGTCGGGATGTCCACGCCGATCTCCGGCATCGACTCCGACAAGCTGACGTCCCTGGTCAGCGCCCTCATCGAACCGGGCCGGCGCGAAGTTGCCCGAGCCACGGCCACCTCGATGATCAAGCCTGAGTGCGCCGTCGCTTCAGCCATCACGATCATCGAGGAAACCGTCAGCCCGCACCTACCGAACAGAGGAACCAGATGAACTCGAAGATCCTGTCCGTTGTCGTGCCGGCGTACAACGAAGAGGAAGCGATCGGACCATGCCTCGACAGTCTGATCGGCCAGCTCGATTTCATCCGCGAGATCATCGTGGTGGACAACAACTCCACCGACCAGACCGTCGACATCGTGTTGTCGTACGCGAAGCAGATCCCCGAGATCTCCCTGATCTCGGAACCGCAGCAGGGTCTGGTGTACGCACGAAACACCGGACTGGACACAGCAACCGGGGACGCGATCGCGCGGATCGATTCGGACACGATCACGCCGCCTCACTGGGCACGCACCGTCGTGGAGTTCCTGCAGCACGACACCGAACAGCGGTGGGCCGCACTCTGCGGTCGGGGCGAGGCGTACGGGCTGCCGTACGGGGACGCTGTCAAACGCCTCAAGAACCGCTTCGATCCACTCCGCGGTCGTCGCCGACGCCGGCATACGGTGAAAGACGTACCCGTTCTGTACGGCTCGAACATGGTGGTCCGGCGCGAGACCTGGCACCTGGTACGCGATCTGGTGAGCATGCGCCGAGACGTCTTCGAAGATGTGGACACCGGGCTGTGTGTGCAAGCGGTCGGCGGCAGGAACGCTTTCCTGCCCGACATCACCGTCGGGGTCTCACCACGACGAATGGAGTCGAGCATCCCGGCTTTTGTCCGATACATGAGCTACCTGCCACGTACCCTGTTGCTACACAAGCGTTATGGATTCGCCGCGGCCGCCGTGTTGGTCTACCTGCCTGTGTGACCCTCCTCCACGCCGGTCGGTTGCTGGTCATCCGGACCTACGACAAAGAGTCGGACACTTTCGCCGCAAAGCATCTGTTACGACCGGTCACCGATCGAATCGCGCCGTGATCGGCAACCGCGGCCCTGGGCCGTCCGCGGTCCATTGCCGTCCGGGATGCCCAACGGACGCTCAGGTTTTCACCATGTAGACGCGCAGGGTCAGCGGGGCGAAGACCATCAAGACGATGAATGCCCCTGCCAGCGACCATGCGATCTCCGGGCCGAAGTGCCCGTCGACCGCCAGTTCACGGACTGCGGAGACCAGGTGTGAGACCGGATTGACCGACGCGAACGCCTGCATCCACCCGGGCAGGGTATCCACCGGCACTAGAGCGTTGGACACAAACGTCAGCGGCATGAGCACCAGCATCGAGACCCCCTGGACGGTGGACGCCTTGTTCATCAACACCCCCATCAGCGCAAAGATCCAACTGAGTGCGAATGCGACGACGATCACCAGTACACATCCGGCAATCAGTCCGGCGATGCTGCCCGGTCGGTATCCCATCGCGAGCCCCACGAGCACGGTCACGCCGGTGGCGATGACATATCGCACGACATCCGCGAGCAGTGACCCGGCCAGTGGTGAGATACGGGCGATGGGCAGGGATTTGAAGCGGTCGAAGACGCCCTTGTCGAGGTCCTCCCGTAATTGCACGCCGTGGTGACCGACGCCGCCACCGCGACCTGCACCAGCACTCCTGGGATCAAGATCGGCAGGTAGGCGGGTACGTCTCCGGCGATGGCACCACCGAAGATGCTGGAGAAGAGCACCGTAAGCACGATCGGCAGCACAACGACGTCGAACAACTGCTGTGGGTTGTGTTTGAGTTTGAGCAGACCACGACGGGCCATCGTCAGTGCCTGGGACACCGACTCGGAGACCGACACGTGATCGGCGATCACCCGGTCGGCCAGCAGTGCCGCGACCTTGGGGTCGTACCCCTCGACGCAGATCGTGCCGCGAGTGGATGTCTCCAGCCCCATCAGGCCGCGTCCTTCCCTTGGTCCGGTATCGCTTTTCGGTCGCCGTCCCGGCCTTTTGTCTGTTGATTCCCGGTGATCGCGAAGAAGACCTCATCGAGGCTCGGCCGCTGTACGGTCATCTCAAGCACACCGATCCCTGCCGCACGCAGGGCGAAGAGCACCTCGGGCACAGGCTCCATGTCGGTGACGGGCACCGCCACGGCCGCACCGGCAATGCTCACCTCCGAGTGGGTGATGGCGCCTGCGATCCGAGCAGCGTCCGATGCCGTTGCGGCATCGATCAGATGGAGCATCAAGGTGGAGGTGCCGACCGCGGCTTTGAGGTCGTCGGCCGTGCCATCGGCGACGAGGCGACCGTTGTCGATGACCGCGATACGGTCGGCCAGCTGGTCGGCCTCCTCGAGATATTGGGTGGTGAGCAAGACGGTTGACCCTCCGGAGACGAGATCCCTGATCGTCGACCACATCTGAGCCCGCGTACGGGGGTCCAATCCGGTGGTCGGTTCGTCGAGGAAGATGAGCGGCGGCCTCGAGATGAGGCTTGCCGCCAGATCGAGTCTCCGTCGCATGCCACCGGAGAAGTGCTTGAGCGTGCGGTCGGCAGCATCCTGGAGGCCGAACTCAGCGAGCATCTCGTCGGTCTTGTTCGTGGACTGGGTCTTCGACAAGCCCAGGAGTCGACAGAAGATGTTCAGGTTCTCCGCCGCGGTCAGATCCTCGTCCACCGACGCATACTGTCCGGTGACCCCGATCAGCGACCGCACCGCGTTGGCTTGTCGGACGACGTCGAATCCGAACACCTGCGCCCGCCCCTCATCTGGCCGCAGCAAGGTCGCAAGCATCCGAACGGTGGTGGTCTTCCCCGCTCCGTTCGGGCCCAGCACTGCGTAGACCGTCCCCGCCGGAACTGCCAGATCGATGCCGTCGACCGCATGGAAATCGCCGAAACTCTTCTTCAGACCGGTTGCCTCGATGGCCAGACCAGAACCGACTGCCATATCCATCTCCCTCATCTGACAGTTGTTGGTGCATCACGACTGTTGGAGCATCACGACGATCATGTTCAAGGACAACCTGTTTCGCCGATGCCCGGCGTCACCGGTGCGGACGGACAGATCGGCGGAGCACCCTTCCCGAAATCTGTTCCGGCACAGCACCCGGCCGCAGTGCACCCCAGCGGATCCTGAAGACGAGTAGGGCTGCGATGCGCACCCGCCTGTGACGAACATAGCCTTGTCGAACATCGGGTGGCAACCGCTGCCATGACGCGTGCTTGCGCCGACGTCAAATTCTGCGGTGCCGATAAACACTGTCCAACACTGTATTTCACAAGCACGACACACCAGCGACACGTGGTAGCAAAACGAATGGCAAGAACTTCGGGCCCGCGTGACGAACACCACGTCCTTTTGCCGAGGCAAAGACCCATATCCGGTCCTAGTGTTGAGGAGCGCAGCGAATACTCCCGCGCATCCGGCGCAGTGCGGCGTCACCCACCTCCCCCTCCTTCCCGCGGGTTCCCCTGTCGTGCGTGATCATCCCGAATCGGATACTGCAACATGGAATTCACTGAACTGGCTGATTACCACCTACCGTCCGGGCGGGTGACCGAATGGACTCCGAGCACCGAGGGTGACGGCGAGTGCTGGGCGGTCGACAATCGGCCGCTGACCTATGTCCACGAACACCACGTGGTCCGGGGGGTCGCCTACAAGGGGCGGGACGTTGACGAATCATCATGGTTGGGAGGTGTTTTCGAGGTTCACGAACGCTACGACGAAAGGGCACTCGCCCGCACGTTGCGAAGCTGGATGCTCCGGCACGAAGCCCTCCGAACCACGGTGGCCACCGGGGTCGACACGACGGGTGCCATCTCGATGACCAGGCTCACCAATGCCGGATGCGTTCTCGACATGCGACCACGTGTGGCGGGGCCCATCGACGCATCCGCAATCCACGACCACCTCACAGGCCTGTTCGATTCCCGGATCTCGGCACTGCGGTGGCCACACTGCCTCGTGGTTTCCATCACCGAGGTCGAAGGTGCCCCGCATCCAGACGGATTCGTCCTGGTGTTCGCGGCGGACCATTCGGTGATGGACGCCTACTCGATGTTGTTGTCCATCAATGAAATACAGCGTTTGTACGCGTTCGAGCTGCGCGGGGCAGAGCATCAGTTGCCGCAGATCGGCAGCCACATCGACTTCAGTGTCACCGACCGGCTCGCCGGAGGATGCCTCACCGCCGATCATGTGGCGGTACGGGCTTGGGACCGTTTCCTGGGCGTCGGCGCCGGCGCGTTCCCCGCCTTCCCACTGCCCGTCGAGGCCGTAGGCGCACCACACGTCACCGACTGCGACATCGCGGACCGGCCACAGGCGGGCACGTCGTCATGGCTTTTGTCGAACGAGACTGCCGCAGTGGTGAACGCACACTGCAGGCGACTCGGGTTCACACTGCAATCAGCCGTCCTTGCTGCACTTGCGACCACTACCCGCGAACTCACCGGGTTGAACACCCTGCGTTTCACCATGCCGGTGCACACCCGCCACGAGTCGCAGTACGCCGAGTCGGTCGGCTGGTACGTGGGCATCATCCCGGTCGAGATCGACATCACCTGCGCACAATCGTTCGCCGACTGCATGTCCGCCGCCGCCGCGGCAATTGCGGAACGCAAGGACTTGTCTCGTTACCCGTACCCGCGGGTGGCCGAGTTGCTCGAGAACCGGGCGGTTCCGCGATTCGTCGTGTCCTACCTCGACGTGCGATTCGTTCCGGGGGCGCACGATTGGGTCCGGTGGCGCGCGCACACGCTCCGCAGCGCGGCCTATTCCGGGGACGAGGTCTACTTCTGGATCTCCAGGACACCCGAGGGACTGAACATCTCGGCTCGGTACCCGGCCACCGATGTGGCTTCTACGAACGTGGCGGCCTTCATCGCAGGTCTCGGCAACCAATTGGCGGAGCTGACCCAGGAACACCGATTCCATGTCTCCGCACCTGCCCCGTTCTCGCTGACGTACTCGGAGGACAAGTTCCCCGCGTAGTCGAGTCCCCTCGAACACATCTCCCTCTCAGACAAGGAGCCAGGACGTGATCCTCACCGCGATGGATTGGTGGACGCCTGCCCCCGGCGTATTGCTGGAGTGGCACCCGAGTCCCGCGTCGGCCGCGCGAGCCCTGGCCGCACCGACCGCGCCTGGCCCACTCACGTTCTTGCAGGAGAACCACCTTCGCGGTTGCCACGCGACCGCCGACGCGGGTGGCGAACACAACGCATATCTGGGAGCAGCCACCGAAGTGGACGGTCCGATCGACCTTGCGGCGCTCAGTCGGGCCCTGCGCACTCTCACCCTTCGGCACGAGGGACTGAGGACCTGGTTCCGCACCGACACCACGCAGATCACGCGCATGCTGGTCGAGCCCGACGCGGTCGCGTTCGAGGCGCACCGCGTGGGCGACTTCACGACCGATACCGAGTTCCGGCGGTACATCCACGCAAGACTCGGCGCCGAGGCCATCTCCACGAGCTGGCCAGGCTTCGCGTTCGGGGCCATCAGCAGACCGGACGGTTTCACGATGTACTACGGCTGCGACCACGCCCTGTCCGACGGCGCCTCACAGGCACTCGTGCTCGACGAGATCGCCGAACTGTACGAAGCCGAGAAGAATGGGACCGCGCCACCCCCGCACGTCAGCGCAGCCACGGGCAGCTTTCTCGACTACGCGAGCCTGCAGAACGACGTCGCCGCACGGTTCACCGACGAATCACCCGAGGTCGCAGAGTGGGTTGATATCTTCGCCTCCCACGGCGCCGCGATGCCGCGGTTCCCGCTCGATCTGGGGCTCGAGCCCGGAGAAACCGCGCCGGTGCGGCCGATCGAGTTCGACCTGCTCGACGCCGCAGGCGCCGATCGGTTCGAACGTGTGTGCAGACAGTCCGGCGCAGGTGTGATGGGCGGCATATACGCAGCTGCAGCGTTAACAGCGCTCGAACTCACCGGCCGTACAGACTACTTCGCCATCGCCGTGCTGGGCACCAGGTCGACGGAGTTCGCGCTGTCCCAAGGATGGTTCTGCAACTTCGCACCGGTGGCGTTCGACGTGGCGTCCGCTGGTTCGTTCACCGAGGTCACCGCGGCCGCCCACGCCGGCCACGTGAGGGCAAAACGTCTCTCGTCCGTGCCTCTGCCCGTGGTCATCACGGCACTGTTGCGTTCAGGAATGGATCCCCGCGATGTCGCCGGGACGCCGAACCTTCTGTCTTACCTCGACTTTCGGCGATTTCCGGGCGACGGACGGCCCGCACACGATCGTGGTGTCATATTCACCGGCGAGGGTCGCACCGCTAACGCATCGATGTGGTTCAACCGCGACCGCACACGGCTCTACCTGGGACTCCAGACCCCCGACACGGCAACGGCGCAGCTCGAGATCAAGCGATATCTGCAGCGCCTCTGGGAGGTGATCGACACCGTCGCACGCGAAGGTGACTACGCTGTTGCGAGTACCCCCGTCGAGGAGCTTGCGCTTGCACGTCACCACGATTGACCGCTACTCGCCCGACCCCGGTGTCCTCCTGCGGTGGTCGGTGGACACCTCCGCGGATCGCGTGGTCGCCTCCGCGGTGCCACCCTCGTTCAATCAGACCTTTCATCTCGCCGGCGGGGAAGATGGAACCATCTGGCTGGCAGCAGCTTTCGATGTGGACGGCCGAATCGACACCAAAGCACTCGAACGGGCGTACCGCCTACTGATCGCACGGCACGGCACCTTGCACAGCGGGTTCGTACGAACCGACGGCGGAATAGCTCGCGAACTGCACGACGCATCGCACATCACCCTCGTTGCGCGCACCGGGATCGAGACCACGTCGTCGGTCGATCTCCGCGATCTGCTGTGGAACTCACTGAACGATGCCTGTCACCCGTTCGGCTTTCCGGCCTACCTGTTGGCAGCCATCGACCGCGCCGACCGCTCAACGGTGTTCTGCGGATTCGACCACTCACACGTGGACGCCTACTCCATGTCGATCATCGTGGGCGATCTGCACCAGCTCTACCACGCCGCCAAGGCCGAACCGGGTGGTTTCATCGCCGACAAAATGCCGATGGCAGGCAACTTCGTCGACTACTGCGCCGCGGAATCCGACGCTGCGCCCATCCGGCGGTCCGACCCCCGCATGCGGGCGTGGCTGACCTTCTTCGACGAGCACGAGAACACCGCCCCGTCGTTTCCACTCGACCTCGGACTGCTCCCGGGTGAGAAAGCGCCGCAGGCGGTCGACCTACGTCATCTGCTCGGGCCCGAGGCCACCGACCGCTTCGACAGCCGGTGTCGGCGCTCCGGGGCGAGCACTTTCGCCGGCGTTCTCTCGGCGATGGCACAGACCGTCCGCGGCCTCGGCGGCGGTCCACAGATGTCCATGCTCTTCCCCGTGCACACCCGACGCACGGAGCCGTGGCAGAACGCGGTCGGGTGGTTCACCACCAATGCACCACTCGAGGTTGTCGCGGACGAGAACTTCGATGAGACCGTCGCCCGCACGGGCCCCGCGTTACGCGCGGCGGTGAAGCTGGGCGAGGTGCCGGTGCCCCAGGTGCTCGAGGCGATCGGCGGTATCCACCGCCGTCGCGACGACATCTTCATGGTCTCGTACGTCGACTACCGGAGACTGCCCGGCTCGGGCACACACGAGGAGATCGGGGCGACCCACATCTCGAACGTCACCACCGCCGACGACGTCCAGTTCTGGATCTCCCGCACAGATCGGGGGCTGGCCCTGCGCACCCGCTACCCGGACACCGAAACGGCTGTATCCGTCATGGGCACCTTCCTCGACGAACTGGGTCGCAGGCTCGCCACCGAGTGGTGACGCGTCCGGCATCAGGTCCTCCGGCCCCGTCCACTGCGTCGGTGTTGCCGTCGGCACTACGCTCAGGGGGTACACCCGCACGCATCGTCCAGCCCGATTTGGAGCACCGCACGTGACCGTTGAGATCGACAACAATCCCGGCTTCGCCGACTATGTTCATCCAGAGCGTCTGGTGAGCACCGAATGGCTCAGCGCCCACCTGGGAACCAACGGCCTCAAGATCATCGAATCGGACGAGGACGTGCTGCTGTTCGACATCGGCCACATCCCCACCGCACAGAAGGTCGACTGGCACCTCCACCTGAACGACCCGGTGACCCGCGACTACATTTCCGGCGAACAGTTCGCAGAACTCATGCGCAGCAAGGGCATTCGCCGCGACGACACCGTGGTGATCTACGGCGACAAGAGCAACTGGTGGGCCGCGTACGCACTCTGGGTCTTCACCCTGTTCGGTCACGAAGACGTCCGATTGCTCGACGGCGGCCGCGACGCCTGGTTCTCAGAGGACCGCGACATCACCCTCGACGTCCCGGTGTACCCGGAGTCCGACTACCCGGTCGTCGAACGAGACGACTCGCTGATCCGTGCGTTCGCCGACGAGGTGCGCGGAGCACTCGGTACCGAACCACTGATCGATGTCCGTTCGCCGCAGGAGTACTCCGGTGAGCGCACGCACATGCCCGAGTACCCCCAAGAGGGTGCGCTGCGTGGCGGACACATCCCCACCGCGGTCTCCATCCCGTGGGCCAAGGCGGCCGCCCCGGACGGCCGGTTCAAGCCGAAGGCCGAACTCGACGAGTTGTACGCCGACTTCAAATCTGATGAGCCCACCATCGTCTACTGCCGGATCGGCGAGCGGTCGTCGCACACCTGGTTTGTGCTCACCCACCTGCTCGGGTTCGAGAAGGTACGCAACTACGACGGGTCCTGGACCGAATGGGGCAACGCCGTGCGTGCTCCCATCGTGACCGGAATCGAACCCGGAACCGCCCCCTCGACAAGCGGCAAGAGGTGACGGCCGCCCTCGATGAGATCGCCGAGGACTTCTCGGCGCTCACCGACTCCGAGAAGATCCAGCTGCTGCTCGAGTTCTCCGACGAACTACCCGAGCTGCCGGACGATCTCGCCGAAGCGGCGATGGAGCCCGTACCCGAATGTCAGTCCCCGCTGTTCCTCTCGGTGGACGCGAGCAACCGCGATTCGGTGCAGCTGTACTTCAGCGCGCCGCCCCAGGCGCCGACGACACGTGGCTTCGCGTCCATCCTGTACCAGGGCCTCAACGGTGCCGGTGCTGACGAGATCCTTGCCGTACCAGGCGACTTCTACACACGGCTGGGACTGGAATCGGCGATCAGCCCGTTGCGACTGCGTGGGATGTCGGCCATGTTGTCGCGGATCAAGGCACATCTGGGCCCGTCGAGCCCGGTGCCGGGACGATGAGATCGCGTTGTCATGAAGTTCATCCAGATGATGGATCAGCCCGTCGAACCTGGCGGGCTGGTCGAGTGGTCGCCCTTCACCGAGGGCGGATTTGCGCAGTGGACGGCTGATTCGCGGCCCACGTCGCACAATCACGAGCAGCATCTGCGTGCCGCATTCGAATACCGGCTGCGCACCAAACGTGAGGGCGGCCGCGAATCGTGGCTGGGGCTCGCGATCGATTTCGACGAGCCGATGTCGGTACCGGCCATCCGCGCGGCACTGTCGACCTGGATCGACAGGCACGAGGTGCTGCGCAGCCATGTTGTCATCTGGGCGGACCGACTGGCCCGGCTGACCACCCCGCCCGGATCGGTGAAGCTGAAGATGGGGCGGGTGGGCTGGTACGGCGAACCCGGCCCCCTGCTGGATCAGCTGGCAGGTTCCTTCGACCGGGCGACCGCGCCGCTGCAATGGCCCGCTTACATCTTTGCCACCGTTGCGCGCGAGGACTCGTTCACGCTGCTCTTCGCGGCCGACCACTCTCTGGTGGATGGCTACTCCCTGATCATGGGCCAGTACGAACTCGTGGCGCTCTACACCGCGCACCGGCGCAAGGTGGAGCCCGACCTGCCCCCGGTGGGGTCGTACGTGGACTTCAGTGCCCATCAGCGGCGAGAGGCAGACTCGGCGGGCACCGAGCACGAGGCCGTTGCGGTGTGGGCCGATTTCCTGCGCGACTCGGGCGGGGAACTGCCCCGGTTCGACATCGCCGACGAGGACGGGACGGCGGTCGAGGCCCCGACCCCGTCACCGCAGCCGGGTACCGATCTGATCCCCCAGGGCTCGATCACGGCGGATCTACTCGACGACGAGCAGACCAACCGATTCACGGCGGTGTGCTCAGCGGCGGGCGGCTCGTTGCTGTCCGGGGTGATGGCGGCCCTGGCGATCGTCTACGCCGAGCTCGGCGGAGGCCCGGTGTTCCGGTGTGTCATCCCCCGGCACACGCGCACCGATCAACAATGGTTCGGGGCACTCGGCTGGTTCGTCGCCACAGTCCCTTTTCGTCTCGACACCTCAGGCGCGACCGATTTCGGACAGATCATCGCCCGGGCGGCGGACGAGATGCGTCGCGTCCGCAAAGCCGGGAACCTGCCCTACCTGCGGGTCGGCGAGATCCTCGGACACACGGGAGACACAGACATCCCCGACCCGAGATTCGTCGTCTCGTTCATCGATCTGCGTTTCGCCCCCGGACACGCCGAGGCAGACGCCGGCCGGGCGAGGGTGCTCCGTAGCCACAACTACTCGAACGAAGAGGTGTACATCTGGGTGCACCGCACTGCTTCGGGCATCCGCATCTCGTCGCGCTTCCCGGCACAAGGCCGCACCCATCGGCAGGTCGGACGTTATCTCGGCGCCTTCGGAGACTTTCTCAAAGAGGTCGGCAATCGCAGCACCTACGGGCCGCAACCGGGCGCCCCCGAGCACGAATCGGCGCCTTGAAAAAAACGTTACCCGTGAGTAGGTATCGGTGACCGAACGAGCGATCTGTGGGCCAACAGTCGTGCCTGTTCGGCGGGGTGCTTAGACTCCATCTAGTGCCGTCCCCCACATCCCGCGGGAAGGCATGCCCACGTAACAACACATCGAAATCGCCAGACAGTGTCACCGACGCGCATCGACCAGCGCCCAACAGGAGATCAAGTGCCAAGTCACGCCAGCACAGCACTCACGAAAGTCCTCATCGCCAACCGGGGCGAGATCGCGGTACGGGTCATCCGGGCTGCCAAGGACGCCGGATTGACCAGCGTCGCGGTGTACGCCGAACCGGACGCCGATGCTCTGTTCGTGAAGCTCGCCGACGAAGCTTTCGCACTGGGCGGTCAGACCTCGGGCGAGTCGTACCTGGTGTTCGACAAGATCCTCGACGCCGCGGCCAAGTCCGGGGCCGACGCCATCCACCCCGGCTACGGCTTCCTCTCGGAGAACGCCGACTTCGCCCAGGCTGTCATCGCGCCGGGCTCACCTGGATCGGGCCGTCGCCCCAGTCGATCCGCGACCTCGGTGACAAGGTCACCGCACGTCACATCGCGCTGAAGGCCAACGCACCGATGGCCCCGGGTACCAAGGACCCTGTCAAGGACGCGGGTGAGGTCGTGGCCTTCGCCGAGGAGCACGGTGTCCCCGTCGCCATCAAGGCGGCATTCGGCGGCGGCGGCCGCGGCATGAAGGTCGCCTACACGATCGAAGAGATCCCCGAGCTGTTCGACTCGGCCACCCGTGAGGCAGTTTCGGCATTCGGTCGCGGAGAGTGCTTCGTCGAGCGCTACCTCGACAAGGCGCGCCACGTGGAGGCCCAGGTCATCGCCGACCAGCACGGCAATGTGATCGTGGCAGGCACCCGCGACTGCTCGCTGCAACGCCGCTTCCAGAAGCTCGTCGAAGAGGCGCCCGCACCGTTCCTCACCACCGAGCAGCGCGAGAAGATCCACTCCTCGGCCAAGGCCATCTGCAAGGAAGCCGGCTACTACGGCGCGGGCACGGTGGAGTTCCTCGTCGGTTCCGACGGCCTCGTGTCGTTCCTCGAGGTCAACACCCGTCTGCAGGTCGAACACCCCGTCACCGAGGAAACCGCCGGCATCGACCTCGTCCGCCAGCAGTTCCGCATCGCAGCAGGCGAGAAGCTCGAGTTCACCGAGGATCCGACCCCTCGTGGTCACTCGTTCGAGTTCCGCATCAACGGTGAGGATGCCGGCCGCGGCTTCCTCCCGGCTCCCGGACCGATCACCGTCTACAAGGAGCCGACCGGCCCCGGTGTCCGCGTCGACTCCGGCGTCGTCGAAGGCGACGTGATCGGCGGCGGGTTCGACTCCATGCTCGCCAAGCTGATCGTCACCGGTGAGAACCGTGAGCAGGCGCTCGAGCGGTCACGACGCGCGCTGGCCGAGTTCCAGGTCGAAGGTCTGGCGACAGTCATCCCGTTCCACCGCCACATCGTGTCCAACCCGGCCTTCATCGGTGACGGCGAGGGCTTCGACATCTACACCAAGTGGATCGAGACCGATTGGGACAACCCGATCGAGCCCTACACCGGTGGACAGCCCATCGAGGACGACGACAACGAGCCCCGCAAGACCGTGGTGGTCGAGGTCGGCGGACGGCGCCTCGAGGTGTCGCTGCCGGGCGATCTGGCCCTGGGTGGTGGCGGATCCAATGGCGTCGCCACGAAGAAGCCCAAGGCACGCACACGTGCCAAGGGCGGCAACGCCGCTGTGTCCGGTGACGCCGTCACCGCACCCATGCAGGGCACCGTCGTCAAGGTCTCGGTCACCGAGGGCCAGGAAGTCGCCGCGGGCGATCTGGTTGTCGTTCTCGAGGCCATGAAGATGGAGAACCCGGTCACCGCCCACAAGGACGGTGTCGTGACAGGCCTGGCCGTCGAGGCCGGTGCCGCGGTCACTCAGGGCACGGTCCTGTTCGAGCTGAAGTAGGCGTACGCCATCGAGGCTGTCGAGATCAACGCCGGCGCGTGGTACCTGCGGGCGTTGCGTGACGATGATCGGGTGTCGGATCGGCCGGCGCTGGCTCTGGCCGGTGTCACCGACCCCGATCACGTGCGCGCCTGCGAGCGCGGCTGGGACGAGGAAACCCGCTTCACCTGGGCAGTATGTGAGCCGACCACCGGCGAGATGCTCGCCGAGGTCGCCATCGAGCCCCAGGGGACCGGTAATGCAGCCCGATTGACCGGCTTCGCCCGGGATGGCTACGACGAACCGCTGGCGGCAGCTCGAATCGTGGTGCAGCGCTTCGGTGAAGGCGCGCTGGGCTACACCTTCGACTGACCGTTCCACAGAATCCGCAGAAACCGCAGAAAATTCGCGCCACCTCCTCACATTCGCGCCGGTTGCAACCGGCGCGGACGCGGGCAGGTGGCGCGAACTCGTGCGCAGTCCCCGCTTCAGACGTCCGGACGGTCGTGGTCCAGCCCGGTGCCGAGGTCGGTGCAGTCGACCTCGATGACGTCGGTACGGGCAGCGAGATAAGGTCCCGCCCCGCGGTCCCCCGACAACGCCTCCAGGACTACATCGAGATGGTCTGCCCCGAGGTAGACCGGATGTCCGGCAGACCCCGCGAATGCGGCTCTGCCCAGTCGGTCGGGCCGGGGACCGCACGCGCCCAGAAGTCGCCGCACCTGCTCGCCCGTCACGTCCGGGATGTCAACAACATGTAAAACCACTCCGACGAGATCGGGGACGTCGGTGGCTTCCAGAAGCGCCGTGCGCACCGACTCGCTCAAGCCCCTGCGCCAGTCCGGTACCTGTACGGCCCGCGCTCCCCCGGGCATCTCCGGGGCAGCGGCACCGACGGTGACGAGCACCTGTCCGCATCCGCCGTCGCCGAGCGCATCCACCCCGGCACGCAGCCAATCACCCTGATGCGCAAGTATTTTCGGCATCCCGTATCTGGTGCCCGCGCCGGCCGCCAACAGAATCCCGACCACCGTTCCATGCTCTGGCATGCCGCCGGGGCCCGCCCTCGTACTCGATGGTGCTGCCCTGCCACCGGCGTCTCCGTTGGCTGTCTCGCCCGCCGTGCGCTCCAACGGTCGACCTCCTCCGGGCCTGACGGCCATGGATATATCGGTTCTGCTCGCCGAGCGGACGAGCAGACTTCGCGAGATCCTGATGGGAAGCGATGGCACCCCGCCGGATGGCGGTGCCCACGAGACCCACATGACCATCTCACCAGAGGTACCACCGAATGAGCACCGACTCCGAGGGCGGATCATCCGACGCCACCCCGATCGTTTCGGCCCGATTCAACCGCTTTCAGGACGTGATGGGCTGAACAGGCACAGACTTCGACCATTGACGTGTGCAACAACCAGAGCGGGCGCTGCGATGAAGGCAGCAGCACCACGAGAAATCGGAGAGGACGGGACCTGACGTGCGACGAGTTGACTGGCGAGGACTCGAGAGTTTCAACGAGTTGCGCGAGCGCCAGGCGATCCACGCTCTCTACCAGTGCTGCACGTCCTGTATCTGGGCGATCCGGGTGGCGGCGGGCCGGCCGTTCCCGGACGAAGAAGCCCTCTACAACCGCTCGGATCTGATCCTGGCCGAGTTGTCCGAGGCAGACCTGGAAGAGGCGCTCGACGGGCACCCCCGGATCGGTGACCGGCCGACGAACTCGTCGTCAGCCCGCGAGCAGTCCGGGGTCGCCGGCGCGGACGATGCTGTTCTGGCCGACCTCAAGCGGTGCAACGCCGAGTACGAGGAGAAGTTCGGCCATGTGTACCTGGTCTTCGCCGATGGGCGACCCGCCACGGAGCTGCTGGCAATTCTGCACGAACGCATGAACAATGATCCGGAAACCGAAAGGCGGGTCTTGCGAATGGAATTGGCGAAGATCAATCGTCGGCGGCTGCGACTCATGTTGGAGCCGGCGATCAGGTACGTCGACGAAGGAGAGGATGCCGCGTCGTGAGTGACCTCAGCACCCACGTTCTCGATGCGGTCACGGGCAAGCCGGCCAGCGGACTCACGGTCATTCTCTACGATTCAGATGGCGCCGAACTCGCTTCCAGCACAACAGATTCTGATGGCCGTGTCGGATCGCTCGCCGGTCGCGGGCTCACCGAGGGCGTCTACCGGTTGCTCTTCGACACCGGCAAGTGGTTCGCCGACAACCACATCGAGGGTTTCTATCCGGAGGTGGCGATCACGTTCTCTGTCACCGATACCACCAGGCACCACCACGTACCCCTGTTGCTGAGTCCGTTTGCCTACTCGACGTACCGCGGCAGCTGACGACACAAAGGAGAAGACACAGAGCTCATGGGCATCATCCTGGGTGAGAACCAGTACGGGAAAGCCGAGAACCGGGTGGTGCGGATCTATCGCGACACCCCCAGGCACGAGATCAAGGACATCAACGTCGGTAGCGCCCTTCGCGGCGACTTCGCCGCGGCCTACACCGACGGTGACCAGCGGAAGGTGCTGCCCACCGACACGCAGAAACAGACCGCTTATGCCTACGCCAAAGAAAAGGGCATCGAGTCGATCGAGAAGTACGCGCTCGAACTCGCCCGCCATTTCGTGGACGACTTCGAACCGGTGTCCGGGGCCAGGATCGAGGTCGAGGAGTACGCCTGGGAACGCGCCGTGGTCAACGGTGCCGAGCACGACCACACATGGGTCCGCAAGGGCCAGGAGACCCGGACCGCCGACATCACCGTGGAAGGCAAGGGCGATAGCCAGCAGACGTGGGTGATCGGGGGCCTCAAAGACCTCGTGCTGCTGAAGTCGACCGGTTCGGAGTTCCATGACTTCCTCGAAGACGAATACACGATCCTCGAACCGACCACCGACCGGGTGATGGCCACATCGCTGGTGGCCAAATGGCGTTTCACCACGACCGATGTCGATTGGGAAGCGGTCTACCCGGCCATCAAACAGATCATCATCAACCGCTTCGCGACTGTTCAATCCCTTGCCTTGCAACAGACCCTCTACGAGATCGGCAAGACGATCCTGGAGACCTACGACGTGATCGCCGAGGTACGCCTGTCGGCTCCCAACAAGCATCACTTCATCTACGACCTGTCCCCGTTCGGCCTGGAGAACAACAAGGAGGTCTTCAATGCCGACGACCGTCCCTACGGTTTGATCCAGGGCACGGTGACCCGCGACGATGCGCCGGACGCAGGTCCGGCATGGAACCCGCAGATGGCGTGGCTGGGCTGAGCCCACTCAGGCGGGGCCATCCCCTCCCTGGCCGCCGCTCCGTCTGATCGGCGGGGCGGTGTTGGCACTGATCGGCGCATGGGCTCGAATGGATCCATGGACACTGTGCAATTGGTGGAGGTCAGTCCGCGCGACGGACTGCAGAATGAGAAGACCGTGTTGTCGGTGGACGACAAGGTCGAACTGATCAACCGCAGCGTGGCGGCGGGAGTCCGGCGGATCGAAGCCGTCAGTTTCGCCAATCCGAAACGCGTCCCCCAGATGGCCGGCGCCGAGCAGGTGATGGCGCAGCTACCCCGCGGTATCGGTGTCTCCTACATCGGCCTGGTGCTCAATCGTCGCGGCCTGGATCGGGCTTTGGCCGCGGGAGTCGACGAGATCAACGCCGTGGTCGTCGCGACCGATGAGTTCAGCATGCGGAATCAGGGCTGCACTGTCGCAGAGGGCATTTCGGCATGGCAACACATTGCCGAGGACGCCCGGGCCGTCGGAATCTCCACCACGGTCACGATTGCTGCGTCGTTCGGATGCCCGTTCACCGGTGAGGTCGATCCCGCGTGGGTCATCGAGGTGGCACAGCGTGTGGCGGCCGCAGGCCCCGACGAGATCGCGTTCGCGGACACGATCGGGGTGGGTGTCCCCTCCCAGGTGCGCGCGCTCGCAGCCGGTGCGCAAAGCGCCGCTCCGGGCATTCCGGTGCGTTGGCACTTCCACAACACCCGTAACACCGGCTACGCCAACGCGCTTGCCGCGCTGGAAACCGGTGCGGCAGCACTGGACGCGAGCATCGGTGGATTCGGAGGCTGCCCTTTCGCCCCGGCGGCCACGGGCAACATCGCATCCGAGGACCTCGTCTACGCGCTCGACCGCTCAGGCGTTCACACCGGCGTCGACCTCGAATCGCTCGCCTCTACAGCGACCTGGCTCGGTGCCCGATTGTCCAAAGACGTTCCCGCACAGCTCGGCCGGGCAGGCAACTTCCCGCCCAGCTGACGCTGCGGGCGGCCGTCTGGTCGATCGAGGACTACTCCAGTTCCACCAGCAGGTCTCCGCCTTCGACTTGGGCGACTGTGCTGATGGCGATGCGTTTGATGGTGCCCCCGGTGGGGGTGGTGATGGCGGCTTCCATCTTCATGGCCTCGATCGAGCCGATGGTGGCGCCGGGTTCGATCTGTTGACCGGCTTCGACGACGGTCGTGACCACCCCGGCAAAGGGTGCGGCGATGTGTTTGGGATTGCCGGACACTGCTTTCTCGGCGACGAGGACATCAACCTTGAGGGAACGGTCACGGACCTGGACCGGCCGGAGTTGACCGTTGAGGATGCACATCACCGTGCGCATACCCCGTTCATCGGCCTCGCTGATCGCCTCCAGACCGATGAGCAGCTCGACACCGGGTTCGAGTTCGACGCGGTGTTCATCGCCGTACCGCAGTCCGTAGAAGAACTGGTTGGCCGACAGACTCGAGGTGTCGCCGTAAGCGGTCTGGTGTTCTTCGTAGTCGCGGGTGGGGCCGGGGAACAGCAACCGGTTCAACGTCTGTCGCCGGGTCGCGCTGTCGCCGTCGAGGGCCGCCTCGTCCTCGGCGGACAGCGTTACAACGGGTTTGGCGGGGGCCCGCCCGGCCAACGCCCGAGTCCGTAGCGGTTCAGGCCAACCGCCGGCCGGTTCACCGAGCTCACCGCGCAGGAACCCGATCACCGAATCAGGAATGTCGTAGGACGCCGGGTCTTGGGCGAAGTCGTCGGCACTGACCCCGGTGCCCACCAACGCCAACGCCAGATCCCCGACCACCTTCGAGGACGGGGTGACCTTGATCAGGCGGCCCAGCATCCGGTCGGCGGCGGCGTAAGCGTGCTCGACCTGTTCGAACCGATCCCCCAACCCCAACCCGATGGCCTGCTGACGCAGGTTCGACAACTGACCACCGGGGATCTCGTGGGTGTACACCCGGCCGGTCGGGGCCGGGAGCCCGGACTCGAACGGCGCGTACACCTTCCGAAGCGCCTCCCAGTACGGTTCGAGCTCACATACCGCGGCCAGGTCCAGGCCAGTGTCGTACTCGGTATGCGCGGTCGCGGCGACGATCGCCGAAAGCGCGGGCTGGCTGGTGGTACCGGCCAACGCCGCCGAGGCGCCGTCGACCGCATCCGCTCCGGCCTGCCACGCCGCCAAGTAGGTCGCCAGCTGCCCACCCGGGGTGTCGTGGGTGTGCACATGCACCGGCAAATCAAAATTGCTGCGTAACGCCGACACCAACGTCGATGCCGCTTGCGGGCGTAGCAGTCCGGCCATGTCCTTGATCGCCAAAATGTGGGCGCCGGCGTCCACGAGCTGCTCGGCCAGCCGCAGATAGTAGTCGAGCGTGTACAGATTCTCGGCCGGATTCGACAGATCCCCGGTGTACGACAGGGCGACCTCGGCGATCGTGGTACCGGTTTCCCGGACCGCGTCGATCGCCGGGCGCATCTGATCCACATTGTTCAGTGCGTCGAAGATCCGGAAGATGTCGATCCCGGTCGCAGCGGCCTCGGCCACAAACGAACGGGTCACCTTCTCCGGATACGGGGTATAGCCGACCGTGTTCGCACCCCGCAGCAACATCTGCAGGTTGATGTTAGGCATCGCCTCGCGTAACTGCGCCAACCGATCCCACGGATCTTCCTTCAAAAACCGCAACGCGACATCGTAGGTTGCCCCACCCCAACACTCCACCGACAACAACTGCGGTGTCATCGCCGCCACATACGGGGCCACCGCCACCAACCCGGTGGTGCGGATCCGGGTCGCCAACAACGATTGATGCGCATCACGGAACGTCGTATCAGTGACACCCAAAGCCTTTGCCGCCCGCAAATGGGCAGCAAAACCTTCCGGGCCCAGAGCGAGGAGCCGCTGGCGCGACCCGTCGGCGGGGGCACTGACATCGATGTCGGGGAGTTTGTCGCGCGGATAGACCGTCGCCGGCCGTTCCCCGTGCGGCTTGTTCACCGTCACATCAGCCAAGTAATTCAAGATCCGGGTACCGCGGTCGGCCGAGACCCGCGAGGTCAGCAACTGCGGGCGTTCCTCGATGAACAAGGTGGTGACATTCCCGGCCCGAAAATCGGGGTCATCCAACACTGCTTGCAGGAACGGCACATTCGTGGCCACACCACGGATCCGGAACTCGGCCAACGCCCGCCGCGACCGCGCCACCGCGGTCTCGAAATCACGGCCCCGGCACGTCAGCTTGACCAGCATCGAATCAAAGTGCGCACTGACCTCCGCACCGAGGGTTGCCCCACCATCTAGACGCACCCCCGCCCCACCCGGGGTGCGGTAGGCGGTGATCCGACCCGTGTCCGGGCGGAAGCCGTTGGTCGGATCCTCGGTGGTGATCCGGCACTGCATCGCCGCGCCGCGGATCGTCACCGCATCCTGGGACAACCCCAACTCGGCCAACGTCTCACCCGCGGCGATCCGCAACTGGGACTGCACCAAATCCACATCGGTGATCTCTTCAGTGACCGTGTGCTCGACCTGAATCCGTGGATTCATCTCGATGAACACATGGTTGCCGTCACGGTCGACCAAAAACTCCACCGTGCCCGCACACGAGTACCCGATCTTTTTCGCGAACGCGACCGCATCCGCGCAGATCTTCTCCCGCAACCCCGGCGGCATGTTCGGTGCCGGCGCCAGCTCGATCACCTTCTGATGGCGACGCTGCACACTGCAATCCCGCTCGAACAAATGCATCACATTGCCGTGCTGATCAGCCAGGATCTGCACCTCGATATGACGCGGGGCGATCACCGCCTGCTCCAAGAACACCGACGCATCACCAAACGCCGAATTCGCTTCGCGGGCAGCAGCTTCGATCGCCTCCCGCAACCCGTCGATGGTCTCCACCCGGCGCATTCCCCGGCCGCCGCCACCAGCAACCGCCTTGACGAACACCGGGAACCGCATCGACTCGGCCGCCGCCATCAACTCATCAACATCCACCGATGCCTCGCTCGAGGCCAACACCGGCAGACCCGCCTCGCGAGCCGCCGCGATCGCACGCGACTTGTTGCCGGTCAGCTCGAGGATGTCCGAACTGGGCCCCACGAACGTGATCCCCGCGTCCGCACACGCCGCTGCCAGATCCGGATTCTCCGACAAGAACCCGTACCCCGGATAAATCGCGTCAGCACCCGCACGCCGCGCCGCCGCGATGACCTCCTCCACCGACAAGTACGCCCGCACCGGATGCCCCGGCTCACCGATCTGATACGCCTCGTCAGCCTTCAAACGGTGAATCGAATTGCGATCCTCGAACGGGAACACCGCCACCGTCCCCGCACCCAACTCATACGCAGCACGAAAAGCACGAATCGCGATCTCGCCCCGGTTGGCCACCAACACCTTGCGAAACATCAACGCACCTCCACATCGCCCACGAAACCATCACTCCACCATGACGACCCGACACCAGGTGCGGATTGTCGCGAATTGCGACCGGGATGGAGCTTCACGAATCCTAGGGGCGGCCGAAACCTCACAGCGCCGGACATGGCATCTGTGCGTAAGACGAAACCCGGTATGCACCTGCAGGGGTGGTCGGAGGCCGAACTCGCCGTTCACTTCCTGGCAGGTTCGTCCTCGAGCGACGAGTCGGTGTCATAGAAGCCACCGGGGCGGTTCTCGTACTTGTTGACCGCCCACGTCACCGCCCACAACACGACGCCGAGCAGCAGCATCACACCGGCGATCTTGTACTGGATCATCTGCGCGTCGGTCCTCGCCCATGGGCCGGCGAGGAATAGACAGAGCACCGCGCCGAGCACTGGGATCCACACCGGGGCCCGGAAGAACGCCTTCACATCACCTCGCTTGAGAACAAGGCACGCGATGTTGACCACAGCGAAGACGCACAGCAGCAGCAGGCCGGTAGTTCCCGACAGCGCGCCCACGACCGAGTTCTCCGACAACTGATTCACCACGATGATCAACACGAACGAGAGCAGCGTGGTGAAGATGATCGCGGTCCACGGCGAGCGGCGACCCGGCAGCACCTTGCCGAGCCCACGAGGCAGCACTCGCTGGTTGGCCATGCCGTAGATCAACCGGCTCGCCATCAGCATGTTGATCAGCGCGGTGTTGGCGACCGCGAACACCGTCAGATACGGGAAGATCTCCTCGATGGGGACGGACGGCGCGCCCAGCTTCACCACCGACAGCAGGATGCCCTCGTCGGAGTTCTCCGGCTCGAAGTCCAGCGGGAGTACCGCGATCACCGCGACCACCACGAGGACATAAATGAGGCAGGCGATCCCGAGACCGGACAGCATCACCTTCGGGAAGATCTTCTCGGGGTTCTTCGTCTCCTCGACCATGTTGACCGAGTCCTCGAACCCGACCATCGCGAAGAAGGCGATGGTTGTCGCGACCGTGACCGCCAGGAACCAGCCCTTGTCGTTGGCGTCTTCGAACACCACCAGGTTGCTGATGTCACCGTCTCCGGTACCCCGGCCGGCCGCGACGAAGCCGATCACGATGACGATGATCAGTGCCGTCATCTCGACCAGGGTGAGGATCACGTTGAACTTCACCGATTCACCCACGCCGCGCAGGTTGATCAGGGCCAGGACGATCATGAAGGCCAGAGCGACCACCAGCTGGGCGGTGGTCCCGGTCGGCACGTCGAACCAGCCGAGTCCGTTGGCATCACTGAATGATTCGTTCAGTCCAGCCAGGAGGTTGGCGGCCACCACATTCGACGATGTGGATGCGCTGGTGATGCCCGAGCACACCACCGCGAACGCGACCAAGAAGGTCAGGAAGTGGATACCGAATGCCTTCTGCGTGTACAGGGCGGCGCCGGCACACTGCGGGAACTTGGTGACCAACTCGAGGTAGGAGAAAGCCGTCAGCGTCGCCACCGCGAAGGCGAGGATGAACGGCAGCCAGGCCATACCGCCCACGTTGTCGATCATGCTGCCGGTCACCGCGTAGACCCCGGCACCGAGGATGTCTCCGACGATGAACAGCAAGAGCAGTTTGGGGCCCATCACCCGTTTGAGCTCGGTCGGTTCGCTCTTTTCCGGAGCGGGATCAACAGTCGTAGCCGTCATCGTCAACCATCCGTTCGCCGGGATTTGATTTCACTCAGCCTCTACCCCATTCGTTCGGCCCGCAAGTGGTACCGCCCAGCTCGAATGTCATTTTTCCGTAACGCTTTCGCCGTAGCGTGGCGAGCATGACCACCGTCGTCGAGAACGCCTACGTCATCACCATGGACGCCGGCCGCCGTGAGATCGCCTCCGGGTCTGTCGTATTCGACGGCAATCGGATCACGGATGTCGTCGACGGCAGGGTCGATCCTGCGGTGGCACACGGAGCCGAGATCGTCGACGGACGCGGCTGCATCCTCACCCCGGGCCTGGTCAACACCCATCACCACCTCTATCAGTGGCTGACTCGCGGCCTCGCCGCTGATCACACCCTGTTCGAGTGGCTCACCACGCTGTATCCCGTGTGGGCGGGCATCGACGAGAAGGCCGTGAACGTAGCCGCAACCGGCGCGCTCGGTTGGCTGGCCCTCTCGGGGTGCACCACCAGCACCGACCACCACTACGTCTTCCCGAAAGAGGGTGGCGACATGTTGGCGGCCGAGATCATCGCTGCGCAGACCGTCGGCCTGCGTTTTCACCCCACGCGCGGCTCGATGGACCTGAGCGAGAAGGACGGTGGGCTGCCCCCGGACAGCGTGGTCGAGACCATCGACCAGATCATGTCCGCCAGCGCAGATGCGATCGACCGCTGGCACGACCCGGGTCCCGATGCGATGGTGAAGATCGCTCTTGCACCGTGTTCACCGTTCTCGGTGACTGCCGACCTGCTTCGTGCCTCTGCCGAACTCGCCAGAGAGAGGCGAGTACGTCTGCACACACATCTGGCCGAGACGGAGGACGAGTCCGCCTATACCGCAGACCGTTTCGGATGCACACCGATCGAATACATGGAAACGGTCGGCTGGCTGGGCCCTGATGTCTGGTTTGCCCACGGGGTCCACTTCGACGACCACGCGATCACGACCTTGGCCACCTCCGGGAGTTCGGTGGCTCACTGCCCGTCGTCAAACGGCCGCCTCGGTGCCGGAACCGCCCGCGCCCGTGATCTTTTGGCGGCGGGCGTCCCGGTCGGCTTGGGTGTGGACGGCGCGGCCTCGAACGAATCCAGCCGGATTCTCGAAGAAGCGCATCAGGCGGTGTTGATGGCGCGTGCCACCGGCGGACCGACTGCGCTCACCACTCGACAGGCACTCGAGATGGCCACGCTGGGCGGCGCGCGTGCACTGGGTTGCCAGGACAGTATCGGCTCCATCGAAGCCGGCAAGCTGGCCGACATGGTGTTGTGGCGACGGGACGGCCTGGGGCACGCCGGTATCGCAGACCCTGTCGCCGCCCTCGTTCTCGGCGCGGTTCCCCCGGTGGAACGTCTGTGGGTGAACGGGAAGACCGTTGTCCGGGCGGGAGAATTGACCACCATCGATGCCGAGGCAACCGCCGCCGAGGTGGCGGCCGCGCGCGACATCCTGATCGCGAAGGCCGGCTGATGGACCTGCATTCCGTTGATTCCGTTGTGGTGCCGCGGAACCGTGCAGATCTGGCCGGTCTGTCCGGCGCCGACGGGCTGATGGCCGGCGGCACCTGGCTGATGAGCGAACCGCAGATGCACCTGCACCGGCTGATCGACCTGCAGGGACTTCGGTGGCGCGACCTCACGATCGCCGAGGACGGCCTCGACATCGGCGCCACCTGCACCATCGATACGTTGCAGTCCACCGCCTACCCCGGTGACTGGGTGGCCACCGCGGTGTTCCGCCAGGCCGCTCGGGCGTTGCTGGCCTCGTACAAGATCTGGAAGAGCGCCACTGTCGGCGGCAACATCTGTCTCGGGTTCCCGGTGGGTTCGATGATCTCGATGTTGTCCGCGCTGGACGCCGAGTTGTTGGTCTGGAAGGCGGACGGGTCCGACGTCCGATGCACGGTCCCCCACTTCGTCACCGGCAACTCCACCACGGTCCTCGACGAGGGAGATGTGTTGCGCTCGGTGCGGATTCCCGCCTCCAGCCTCCGTCAGCCGACCGTTCTGCGGAAGGTGGCCCTGTCCCCCCTCGGCCGGTCCGGAGCCGTGGTCGTCGGGCGCCGGACACCGGATGGCGTCGTGATCTCGGTGACGGCGGCGACCGATCGCCCGTATGTGGTGGTCACCGACTCCTTGGACCCCCAAGCCGTGGCAGCGCATGTCGATTCCGCGGTCCCGGCCGGCGCCTATTACTCGGATGCCCACGGGGCGGCCGATTGGCGCCACCAGGTCACCGGAGTGCTCACCCGGGACGTCGTCGCGCACTTGGCCGGACTGTGAGGAGCGGGCTGTGAAGATCAATGGTGAAGACGTGGCCGCCGCGCCCGCGGCCGGGCAGTGTCTACGGACGTTTCTGCGCGACCAAGGAGAGTTCGGGGTCAAGAAGGGTTGCGACGCAGGCGATTGCGGTGCCTGCTCGGTACTGATCGACGGCGAGCCGCACCATTCGTGTCTCATTCCGGCGTTCCGCGTGATGGACTCCGAGATCACCACGGTCACCGGTCTCGGTACGCCGGAGAACCTGCATCCTGTGCAACAGCGGTTCGTCGACGCCGCCGGCTTCCAGTGCGGTTTCTGCACCGCCGGAATGATCGTCACCGCAAGCACTTTCGACAAAGATCAGCGAGACGACCTGCCGAACAGCCTCAAGGGCAACCTGTGCCGGTGCACCGGATACCGCGCGATCCGCGACGCCATCGACGGCGTGGTCGGCACGGAGAAGGTGTCGCCGGGAGATTCCGGTCCATCGATCGGCCGCTCGGTGTCGGCTCCGGCCGCACCACGCATCGTCACCGGGACCGAGCCGTACACGATGGATGGATTGCCCGACGACGTCGGCCACATCTCGGTGCTCGGGAGTCCACATGCGCACGCCCGGATCCTGTCCGTCGATGCCTCGGCGGCCGAGCAGATGCCCGGAGTACGAACAGTTCTGACGTACCTCGACGATCCGGGGGTGCCGTTCTCGACCGCGCGCCACGACCACCGCCACGACGATCCCGACGACGGATACGTCTTCGACACCACGGTGCGATTCATCGGGCAGCGGGTGGCTGCAGTGGTCGCCGACTCGATCACCATCGCCCGTCGCGCCGCCGAACTCATCGTGGTCGAGTATGACGTGCTGCCCGCCAACTTCGATCCGGCGCTGGCCACCGATCCCGCGACACCGACAGTGCACGGCGAGAAGGGGCCCGATTCCCGGATTGCGGACCCGGCCCGCAATCTCGTCGCCTCCGTCGACGGCACGGTGGGCGACATCGAGGCCGGTCTCGCGCAGGCTCGTGACAACGGGGGCGCTGTGGTCTCGGGAACCTGGCAGACGGCACGCGTCCAGCACGCCCACCTCGAAACCCATGGCGCAGTCGCGTGGCGAGATGATGACGGCCGGGTGGTGGTGCGGTCCAGCACACAGGTCCCCTTTCTGGTGCGGGCCGAGCTGTGTCACATCTTCGGATTCAGCGGCGACAACGTCCGCGTGTACGCCGCTCGGGTGGGTGGCGGTTTCGGGGGAAAGCAAGAACTGCTCACCGAAGACGTGGTGGTGCTCGCGCTCATGAAGACCGGGCGCCCCGCGGTATACGAGTTCACGCGCACCGAGGAGTTCACCCGGGCCCCGTGCCGCCATCCGATGCGTGTGGGGGTGACGGCGGCAGCGGGCGCCGACGGAATCCTCACCGCGCTCTCGGTGTCGGTACTGTCCGACGCCGGCGCCTACGGAAACCACAGCAGCGGGGTGATGTTCCACGCCTGCAACGAGACCATGGTGCTCTACCGCTGCCCCAACAAGCACGTCGACGCACAAGCTGTGTACACCAACAACATTCCGTCGGGCGCTTTCCGCGGTTACGGTCTGGGCCAGGTCGCGTTCGGCATCGAAGGCGCCATCGACGAACTCGCGGCACAGCTGGGCATCGACCCGTTCGAGATGCGCCGTCGTAACGTGGTCGTCCCCGGAGACGAGTTCGTCGCCTGGGAGGTCGAAGAGGGCGACCTCGAGTTCGGAAGCTACGGACTCGACCAGTGCATCGATTTGGCCGAGCAAGCGCTGATCGCCGGGCGTGCCGACCCGGTCCGGGCGGGCGAGGACCTGGCAGGCCGGCCCGGGTGGCACATCGGGGAAGGCATGGGGACGGCGATGATCGCCACCATTCCGCCGCGTGGACATTTTGCCGATGTCTCGGTCACGCTGACCGATGACGGCACGTACATCGCCGCGATCGGCACCGCAGAGTTCGGAAACGGAACCACCACCGTTCACAGCCAGATCGCGTCGTCGGCGCTCGGGTGTTCACCGGGCCAGATAGTGATCAGGCAGGCCGACACCGATGAGGTCGGCTACGACACCGGCGCCTTCGGATCAGCCGGTACGGTGGTCGCCGGCAAGGCACTCGGACTCGCGTGCGCTCAGCTGCGCGGCGAGATCCTCGCCATTGCAGCACGAGCACTCGACACCGATGTCGCCGAGTGCACCCTCGGACCGCAAGGCGTGCAGGCGGGCGCGGAGTTCATCGACCTCGCCGGGATCGTCACCGTCCACGGAGGACCACTGCACGCCACGAGCACTCAGAACGGCACCCCGCGCTCGATCGCCTTCAACGTCCATGCGTTTCGTGTCGCGGTCAATTCCGCCACTGGCGAGGTGCGCATCCTGCAGTCGGTGCAGTCCGCGGACGCCGGAGTGGTGCTCAACCCGCAGCAGTGCCGGGGACAGGTCGAAGGCGGTGCGGCACAGGCGATCGGCAGCGCCCTGTACGAGGAGATGATCCTCGACGAGGGCCAGGTGCTCACCCAGGTGTTGCGCAACTACCACATCCCCCAACTCGCCGATGTGCCGGAGACCGAGGTGTACTTCGCCGACACCTACGATTCGATCGGCCCTCTCGGCGCCAAGTCGATGAGCGAGGCGCCCTACAACCCGGTGGCCCCCGCACTCGAGAGTGCGATTCGCGACGCGGTGGGCGTACGGGTGTACGAACTGCCGATGAACCCGTCACGGGTGTGGCGGGCCATCAGCAATGGTCAGCCACACCAACCCGGGTCATGACCGCCGAGCGGCCCCATACCGCCGCCGACCGGGCCCTAACCCCCGTCGACCGGGCCCTAACCGCCGTCGAGCGGGCCCTTACCGCCGACCAGGCTCCGCTCTAGATGGCGAGCCGGGTCGCCGGACCTGTCTCCATCCGGCCGGAGACGATCTGGAGTCCGTGGTGGGTCCCGGGTTTCAGCCACTGCGACAACGTCGGGCCCTCGGAGAGCACAGTGACCCGGGCATAGCGCGCTTTGCCGGTGAGATTGGCCCCGGCCAGCAGCAATGCATCGTCGACCGGCTGGGCGAATCCGAGACCGCCCTTGATCGGGAATGCCGGGCCACGGCCCTCGGATTGTGTCTGGACGGTCCAGTCCGGGCCTCCGGCACCAGAACCCGCGAGTACGTCGCCTGTGAACTCGGCCAGGACCTTCGGCAGACTCCAGTGCTCACGCCCGCCATGGACCGAGGCCGCGGAATCGACGGCGATGAACGGCACCGACATTCGCGGCAGCGCACCGAGGCCGCTGCCGGGTCGTCGCAGTACCGGGCTCGCCAGGATCTCCCGGTACGGGCCCACGGGCGAGTCGAGATAGTCGACGACCATGCCGATGGTGATCGGGAGGACAGAGCCCTTCGGGCCGATGGCCCTGGCTTGCTCTGTGCTCCGATGCCACCACAGGGTGGCGCGCACTGCGGCCGGCCACGGCGGCGGCGAACTGATCGGCACGTCTCCTGGCTCGATCGCCGACTCGGCAACACTCCACATCAGCATGCCCCTTTCGCGGACTCCGGCATCGTGACGAACAGGGGCAGGCGCAGAGCTCCGGGCGCACTCTCGGGGACCACCGGCGATCGTGGCGCCGTGGCAGCAACGCGTCGGTACGGCTCACCCAGGCCCGGGCGCTTGTCCTGCTCACCCTTGTTGGGCCACATCGCGATCGCTCGTTCGGCCTGCGCGGTGATCGTCAACGACGGATTGACACCGAGGTTCGCGCTCACCGCCGAGCCATCCACCACATGCAGACCCGGATGACCGTAGATGCGATGGTAGGGATCGACGACACCGTGGTCGGCGTCGGCGCCGATCACACAGCCGCCGAGGAAGTGCGCGGTCATCGGGATGTTGACCACTTCGGCAATGGATCCGCCCGGGTCTCCGTCGATCTTGTCGGCAAGCAACCTGATGGCTTTGTGGCCCTGGGGTATCCACGACGGCGGCGGATCACCCGCTCCGCGACGGCTGGTCAGTTGGCGGCCGAAAATCGTACGCTTGGAGCCCAACTCAAGCGAGTTGTCGTCGGTCTGCATCACCAGCGCGATCACCGTCTTCTCTGACCAGTGCCGTACGGACAGACTGCGGAAGAACGCTGCCGGGTGCCGCAACGCAACCCCGATGGTCTTGAACACTCGAGGGACCGGCCCGCCGCCATCGGACAGCACGGTCTGGAGCAAGCCGATGGCGTTGCTGCCCTTGCCGTATCGCACCGGCTCGATGTGGGTGTGGTCGTCGGGGTGGAACGACGACGTGATGGCGATGCCCTGTGTGTAGTCGACTTCTCGATCACGAGCTGTCGCGGCCAGCACTGCCTCACTGTTGGTGCGGACCACCGACCCGAGCTGGTCGGACAGCTCCGGCAGCTCGCCGGTCTCCTTCATGGCCAACAACAACTTCTGGGTGCCGTACGTGCCGGCAGCGAAGACCACCTGACCGGCGAAGATCGATCTGTCCTTGCGCCGGAGTTTGGCACCGGTGCGGCGGGTGACGAGTTCGTACCCTTCGGCTGCGGGCCGCACCGCCCGCACGTGGTGAGGGGCAACACGGTGACCCCGGCGTTCTCGGCGAGGTGTAGGTAATTCTTGACCAGTGTGTTCTTCGCGCCCACGCGGCAGCCGGTCATACAAGAACCGCACTCGGTGCACGCTGTGCGTTCGGGCCCGACCCCGCCGAAGAACGGGTCGGACTCCCGCTCGGTGCCGTTGCCGAAGAACACGCCGACCGGCGTGGTGGTGAACGTGTCCCCGACGCCCATGTCGTCGGCCACCTCGCGCATGACCTTGTCCGCCGCCGTCACCAGCGGGTTGTCCACCACCCCGAGCATGCGACGGGCCTGGTCGTAGTACGGATTGAGCTCGTCCTGCCAGTCGGTGATGTGTCCCCACTGCGGGTCTTCGAAGAAGCGTTTCGGTGGTTGATAGAGCGTGTTGGCATAGTTGAGCGACCCGCCACCCACTCCCGCGCCGGCCATCACCAATACATCGGGCAGGAGGTGGATGCGTTGCAGCCCATAGCATCCCAGCCACGGCGCCCAGAGGTACTTGCGAAGTCGCCAGCTCGTCTTGGGCAGCTGGTCGTCGGTGAATCTGCGGCCGGCCTCGAGAACGGCCACCTTGTAGCCCTTTTCGGCCAGCCGTAGCGCGGCAACCGATCCGCCGAAACCTGATCCGACCACCACCACGTCATAGTCGTTCATGCCGGCTCACTTTCGCGTGGTCGAGGCGCGGGCACCGTGCCGCAACCGAGGTCGTAGTCACTCAGATCAGCCGAGCGCAACGCTTGTCGGAACTCCCACGTGAACGTCGGCCACATGACCGAGTTCCGACCGTTCTTGTCGAAATACCAGCTCGAACAGCCGCCCGAGTTCCACACGGTGCCCTCGAGTTGCTCGTCGATTCCCTGGTTGTACTCGGCCTGCTTGCGCTGATTGACGTTCACCGAGGCGATGTTGCGAGAACGCATCTGGGTGATCGCCGAGCTGATGTACGCGGCCTGCGACTCCAGCATGAAGACGATGGAACTGTGACCGAGGTTGGTGTTCGGACCGTACATGAGGAACAGGTTCGGGAAACCGTGAACGGTGGTGCCGCGATACGCATTCGGGCTGCCGTTCCAGGTGTCGGCAAGGGTGCGCCCGTCTTCGCCGTAGAGCACGCTGGCCACCGGCGGCTCGGTGGCGGTGAACCCGGTGCCGAACACGATAGCGTCGACCTCGTGTTCGCGGCCGGCGCCGTCGACAACGCCGTTGGCGGTCACCGCCGCCATGCCGGTGTCCACGAGGGTGACGTCTTCGCGCGCAAGCGTGGACAACCATGTGTTGCTGAGCAGCATTCGCTTGCAACCGATGGTGAACTTCGGCGTCAGCTTCTTACGCAGCCCCGGATCCTTGACCTGCTTACGCAATTGGCTCATGGCCAAGAGCTTGAACAGCGGCAGCAGGAACGTGAACTTCGCCAGGGCGACGACGTAGGCCTCGCGGTAGAAGTACAGACTGTTGCGTGCGAATCGCTGGGTGAACGGCGCCAGGCGATACAGCGTGCGTTCGAGCTTGCCGATCTGTCGGTCGAGCCGCGGGATGATCCACGCGGGCGTCCGCTGAAAGACCGTCACATGCGCTGCAGGACCGGCCAATTCGGGTACGAACTGGATCGCCGAGGCCCCGGTCCCGACAACGGCGATGCGCTTACCCGCCGGATCGAAGTCGTGGTTCCAGGTGGCACTGTGGAACATTGTCCCGGTGAACTCGCCGATGCCGGGGACGTCGGGAAAGCTGGGGTTGGACAGCGTACCGGTGGCGGCGATCAGGACCTGCGCCTCGAGCTGTCCGCGCGAGGTCGACACCGACCAGCGCGCCTTGTCTGCGTCCCACCGCGCGCCGAGCAGTTCACACTCGAAGACGGTGCGATCGCGCAGGCCGCGCTGGTCGGCGACCGATCGCAGGTACGCGAAGATCTCGGGTTGGCGAGCGTAATTGTGCGTCCACTCCGGGCTCTGGGCGAACGAGAACGAATACAGATTGCTCGGCACGTCGCATGCGGCGCCCGGGTACGTGTTGTCTCGCCACGTCCCGCCGACATCGCTTGCGCGCTCGATCATCAGGACGTCGGCCGACGGGGTGTCGGCGAGAATCTTGTGTGCGGCAGCCAGGCCGGCGAAACCGGTGCCGACGATCAACGTGTGCACGGACGCCGGAAGATCGTGCTGTTCGATCGGATCTGAACCCAGCGCGGTCATGTGGTGGTCACCATTGCCTCCCATATCGGTATCAACCGCTTGCGGAGCTCGCGGTCGGACTTCTCGTTGCGGAACAGTGCCGAGACCGCCAGCCCACGGGCGAGTTCGACACTGATCTCGATGGCCTCAGGCGACATCCGGTCGCCGAAGATTGCGGCGCCACCGGTGTGGATGGCCTCATTGACCCGCGCCTCGAGCGGCAGCACAGCTGCATGCAGCGCAGGGTCGGTCCGGGCCGCGATCCACAACTCGAGGGCGGCGTAGAAAAGCGGACCCGAGAAGGCGTCGAGAAATACCTCGACCCCGGGAACCTCGCCACTCGCATGAGCTCCGAGCATTTCCTCCAGCCGCTGTTCCACCAGGTGCTCGACCGCCGCGACGACCAACGACTCCTTGGTCGGGAAATGGTGCAACTGGGCGCCGCGGGACACCCCCGCGCGTCGAGAGATCTCCTGCGTGCTGGTCCCGGAATAACCGTTGTCGATCAGGCACGAGATGGCAGCGTCGAGCAGTCGCGCCCGCATCTGCGCAGTGCGCTCGGCCTGGGTTCGACTCTGCGACGGAGCCTGGCCGGCCTCCTCCGTCACGCCTGTGTTGGTCGCCACATCGGTGAGGTTAGCGAAGAATTAAGAAACAGTCCAGCCTGTTTGTAAGTTGGCCATACAACTGAACAAGCCCACCTCCGGACCCGGGTATTGCTTTCCCGGGGCGGAGGTGGGCTCGGTCCAGAAGAACTAACGCGCCAGGACACCCTTGGCGACGTGAGTGATCTGTACTTCGTTGCTGCCTGCGTAGATCATCAGCGACTTCGCGTCACGGGCCAGTTGCTCGACCCGGTACTCGGCCATGTAGCCGTTGCCACCGAACACCTGGACGGCTTCCATCGCGACCTCGGTTGCCGTGCGTGATGAGTAGAGCTTCATCGCCGACGCCTCGGCGAGGTCGACCGGCTTGCCCGCCTGCGACCGTTCGAGGGCATGAAAGACCATGTTCTGCACATTGATCCGGGCGACCTCCATTTCGGCCAGCTTGAGCTGGATGAGCTGCAGATCGGCGATGGGTTTGCCCCACAGGGTGCGCTGCTTCGCGTATTCGACACAGAGTCGCTGGCACTCGTTGATGATGCCGAGCGACAGCGAGGCGATACCGACCCGCTCGAGAACGAAACCGGCCTTGGCGCCCTCGCCGCCGCCTTTGGCACCGACCTCCTCCGTCTCGCCGAGGAGCCGGTCCTTGTCGAGCTTCACGTTGTCGAAGAACAGTTCGCCCGTGGGCGACGACATGATGCCCATCTTCTTGAACGGCTTGCCCTGAGTGAAGCCCTCCATGCCCTTGTCGAGGACAAAGGTCAAGACCTTGCGCTGGCGCCGATCGACCGATGAATCGCCGTCGTCGAGCTTGGCGAAGACCACCGCGGTGTCCGCGAACGGACCGTTGGTGATGAATGTCTTCTGGCCGTTGAGGACGTAGTTGTCGCCGTCTCGCCGGACGGTGGTCTTCATGCCACCCAGTGCATCCGATCCCGAATCCGGCTCTGTGATCGCCCAGGCGCCCACCTTGTTCATGGTGACCAAGTCGGGCAGCCACCGCTTCTTCTGGGCGAGCGTGCCCTTGGATCGGATCGTCGACGGGGTTAGTCCGAGACTCACACCCATCGAGGCGACGATGCCCAGGCTCACGCCCGACAGTTCGATGTTGAGGATGGCGCCCATCGAAGTCATCCCCGGGCCGCCTCCCGAACCGGTCTTGGGTTCGGCTTCTCCGCGGGCCACCGCTTCATCCCTGGCGAACTCTTTCTCCAGGCGTCGGAGGCCATCGCATCCACGCCGAAGGTCTTGAGCAGATTCCGAATGATGTCGTAGGGCGGGAGGACGCCCGTCTCGAGCTCATCGATGTGCGGACGGATCTCCTTGTCGATGAAGCCGCGCACGGCATCGCGCACCATCAGATCTTCTTCGGACCACTCGTACATGCAGATTCCCCTCGGATGTCGACGTTCTGCACCAACACTAGAATCCGAGATCACTTTTCGAGGCGGTTCACCGATTCCCGAACGCCCGGCCGCAGACGCCAGCGGCCACCGCGACGACGTATTCGGATCACATCTGCGGGCCGGACCTCGATGCTGAAGAAGTCCGCTCCGATCGCGGCCGCGACAATGCCCTGCGCGGTACCCCCGGCGACGACCACTGCGACATCGTCGCCGCCTCGGTTCTGCAGCCACTCAGCAAGGCGCCCAACAAAACCGACGACACTCTCGCCGCCATGCGGAGCGGCTGCCGGGTCGGTGAACCACTGACCGAGTTCGACGGGATCTACCTGATCGGGCCGCAGGCCGGCCCATCGACCCAGGTCCATGGCCCGCAGTGCCGGTTCCACGTCTGCGTCCCGCGCGCCCATCAACCTGGCCGTGTCGCGCGCAGAAACGTCCGGAGCAACAAAGACTTTCGCGCCCGAGTGCAGGCGCAGACCCGTCGCATCGGCTTGCCCGCGCGTGTCCAGCGGCTCGTCATGCGACCCGAAGGCCAACGTTGCATTCGGACCCGTTCGCGACGCCACGACCACTGTGAGATCCAGTGGGGGTTGGCCCGTCATGTCGGGCGGCTCCGCCTTCCGCCCCGTTGCGAGCACCTGCACCGGCCGTGCGGGCCGTCTGTTTGCCGATCCAGTTGAGCGCCAGCGCGAATCCGAGGCCGAGGACTGCCCACAAGATGACCTGATTGATCACCGAGTAGTACCGGAAGTCGCCGAGCAAATCGGCCGGAAACCCAGGGAACACCATCGACTGGCCGTCCATCAGCGGGCCCGGCACCTCGTCGAAACTCGGCAACAGAACCACGGTGACCGCGATCGCGGCCAAATACGCGACGCCCGCCACCACTGCCGCATACAGGCCACCGATCTTCGGCGCCAGCCAGAACGCCAAGACCGCTGCAGCGATCATGAAGCCCACCGACAGCAGCAGGATCGTCAGGTACGCGCCACTGCGAGACCCGATCGTGTCGTCACCACCCACAGCGGGCGGATTCGCGGGATACGCGCTGAAGGGAATGAGATACACCGCGACGAATCCGCAGACTGCGAGCAGAGCCGCCACCGTCCGCGGGTCGGTTGTCGGGTACCGCCGGCCGATGTAGGCCCACACAACCGTGAAGGCAACAGCGAAGAACGCCCCGATGATCAGGCCGAACACCACCGACCCCACACCGGCGCCGAAGTTCTGCTGCACTGTCCGGGAGAACAACTCGTGGTCGTGCGCGTGAGATCCGCCGGTCAGTTCGAGTTCGGCGTGCGACCGGCCTTCCTCATACCCGACGGCACGGTCGACGAGGGGCTCGATGTAGATCCGGGCGAAGACGAACGCGACGATTCCGGCGACCAGACCTGAGAGCAGTCCGGCGCCGATGAACTTCTTTTCCACGTGGTCGCCTGCTCAGTGGCAGGGGAAGCCGAGGAAGTGCCGCGCGTCGTGGATGTACTCGTGGACATGGGTGTCGCTGCCGAACACCGACACCGCGCCCTGGTCGAAGCCGAGGAAGTAGTAGGCGAGGGACGCGACCATGGTGGTGGCGGTCAGCCAGAGTGCGGCGTTCACAACCGACACATCCGGGACCGCGACGGCCAACGTGGGGGCATTCGAAACCGGTTGCGAGACCGAAGAACTCGACATTGATATCTCCTCTCGCGGGATGCGCGCCCCGCGTCGACCTGGTGGGTGTCGTGCCCCGGTCCCCTGACTTGCGGCTCCACCCGGTGGGTTGAGATCAGCTCACAGTGGCGCGACCGCTCCGGATTTGCACCGGATTTCCCGTTCGCACGACGTGCGCTGACTCTATTCCGCGGCGTTTTGCCCGGTCAACACCGACCTGCCGAATGATCTGGTGCCGACGATCCCGGGCACCGGTTCTGCCGCTCTGTCAGACCCGTCGTGGATCATGGAGCAATGGCCGCCCGCAAGTCCCCCACCTCGGTATCCGGCGTGCCCAGCGCACAGCAGGTGCTCGGCCGCTTCACAGCGCCGACCCGTACGTGGTTCGACGCGGCCTTCCCGGCACCCACATCAGCACAGCTCGGGGCATGGAACTCCATCGCGGACGGCCAGAACACCCTGGTCGTCGCCCCCACCGGGTCGGGCAAGACGCTCTCGGCATTCTTGTGGGCACTCGATCGTCTCGGCGCCGACCCGCTTCCCGACGGCGCCAAGGCCGCCGGCACGCGCGTTCTCTACGTGTCGCCGCTGAAGGCTCTTGCCGTCGATGTCGAGCGCAACCTGCGCGCACCTCTGATCGGGATCACCCGGGCCGCGCAGGAGCTGAACCTGCCGGTCCCCCAGATCACGGTGGGCGTGCGATCGGGCGACACCCCGGCCGCACAGCGCCGTCAGTTGCTACGCACCCCGCCCGACATCCTGATCACCACCCCCGAATCCCTCTTCTTGATGCTCACCTCGTCGGCGCGCGACACGCTCACCTCGGTGCAGACGGTCATCGTCGACGAGGTGCACGCCGTGGCCGGCACCAAGCGGGGCACACATCTGGCGTTGTCGCTCGAACGTCTCGACGCCCTGCTGGAGAACCCGGCACAGCGCATCGGCTTGTCGGCAACCGTCCGGCCACCCGAACGTGTCGCGGGATTCCTCTCCGGCAGCCGGCCCTACACGATCGTGCAGCCGCCGGCGTCCAAGACGTTCGACCTCTCGGTCGACGTCCCTGTCGCGGACATGACCAACATCCCGGTGATCGCCGGCAACGAAGAGATCGACGACGAGGCCTCCGCTCCGGCGGCCGGATCGCTGTGGCCCTTTGTGGAGAGCTCGATTGTCGACCTCATCGAGAAGAACCGGTCGACCATCGTCTTCACCAACTCCCGTCGCCTGGCCGAGCAGCTCACGGCCCGCCTCAACGAGGTCCATGCCACGCGGCTCGGGCAGGCACCGGAGCCCGCATCCAATCCGCGGGTGCCCGGCGGTGCGCCGGCTCAGGTGATGGGCAGTGGCGCCAGCAAAGGTGCCGAGCCCCTGCTCGCGCGCGCCCATCACGGATCGGTGAGCAAAGAGGTACGCGGACAGATCGAGGACGACCTCAAGTCCGGCCGACTGCGGTGTGTGGTGGCCACGAGCAGCCTCGAACTCGGCATCGACATGGGTGCTGTCGATCTGGTCATCCAGGTGGAGGCCCCACCGTCGGTGGCCAGCGGATTGCAACGCATCGGTCGTGCCGGGCACCAGGTGGGCGAGATCAGTCAGGGTGTGCTGTTCCCCAAGCACCGCACCGATCTGCTGCGGTGTGCTGTGGCGGTCGAGCGGATGACCGACGGACTCATCGAAGAACTGGTCGTTCCGGCCAATCCGCTCGACGTACTGGCGCAGCAGACCGTCGCGGTGTGCGCAACGGGCAGCATCGACGTCGACGAGTGGTACCACATCGTCCGGCGCAGTGCGCCTTACGCCACCCTGCCCCGTCCGGTCTACGACGCCACGCTCGATCTGCTGTCCGGCCGTTACCCGTCCGACGAGTTCGCCGAGCTGCGACCGCGAGTGGTCTGGGACCGCGCCAAGGGCACGATCACCGGACGTCCCGGTGCTCAGCGTCTGGCGGTCACCTCTGGCGGCGCGATCCCGGACCGCGGCCTGTTCGCCGTGTACATGGTGGGCGAAAAGCAAACGCGGGTGGGCGAACTGGACGAGGAGATGGTCTACGAGTCCCGGGTGGGCGACGTCTTCGCCCTGGGCGCGACCAGCTGGCGGATCGAGGAGATCACGCACGACCGGGTGCTGGTCACGCCGGCGTACGGCCAGGCGGGCCGGTTGCCGTTCTGGCACGGTGACAGCATCGGCCGACCCGCCGAACTCGGAGCCGCCATCGGTAAGTTCGTCGGCGAGCTCAGCAGCACGGACAAGATGGCCGACCACGCCGAGCGGCTCGGACTCAACGCATTCGCCCGAGACAATCTGGCCCAGCTGATCTCCGAACAGCAGGCGGCCACCGGCCACCTGCCCACCGACCGCACGTTGTTGGTCGAACGCTTCCGCGACGAGCTCGGCGACTGGCGGGTGATCCTGCACTCCCCTTATGGCCTGAGGGTTCACGCGCCGTGGGCCAGTGCCGTCACCGCACGTCTGCAGCAGGACTACGGCATCGACGGGGCGGTCTCGGCCGCCGACGACGGGATCATCGTGAGGCTCCCGGACACCGACGACCAGCCTCCCGGTGCGTCGTTGTTCAGCTTCGAGCCCGACGAGATCGAGCAGATCGTCACCGAACAGCTGGGCGGCTCGGCCATGTTCGCGTCACGGTTCCGCGAATGCGCTGCCCGGGCACTGCTGTTGCCACGGCGCAACCCCGGCAAGCGTGCGCCGCTGTGGCAGCAGCGTCAGCGCAGTGCTCAATTGCTGGATGTGGCAAGGAAATACCCGCAGTTCCCCATCATCCTCGAGGCGTTCCGCGAATGTCTGCAGGACGTGTACGACCTGCCGGCCCTTGTCGACATGCTCACCCGCATCCAGAATCGGCGCCTGCGGGTCATCGAGGTCGAGACCGAGACGCCGTCTCCGATGGCCTCCTCGTTGCTGTTCGGCTACGTGGGCGCCTTCATGTACGCCGACGACGCGCCGCTCGCAGAGCGTCGCGCCGCCACCCTGTCCCTCGACACCGCGCTGCTGGCGCAGCTGCTCGGGCGCGTCGACCTGCGAGAGTTGCTCGACCAGAACGTCATCGCCGACACCGAGGCCAAGCTCCAACGGCTGCACCCGGATCGGCAGGCGAAAGACGCCGAAGGCGTTGCCGACCTTTTGCGCTGGCTCGGGCCACTCACCGCAGACGCCGTGGCCCTTCGCTACTCCGGCGACGATCCACGCGAGCTGCTCACCGAGCTGGTCGGCGCCGGCCGGGCCATCGAGGTCCCCCGCGGCGGAGGCATCGTGTGGTTCGCTGCCGCCGAAGATGCCAGCCGGTTGCGGGACGGGCTCGGGATCCCGCCACCGCAGGGCCTTCCGATGGCGTTCCTCGACCCGGTCGACGACCCGCTCGGCGACCTCGTCGGCCGGTTCGCGCGCACCCATGGCCCGTTCGTCGCAGCCGATGTCGCGGAGGCGCTGGGACTGGGCATTGCTGTTGTCCGCGACACCCTGGTGCGGCTGGTCGGACAGCGACGGGTGGTCGAAGGCGACTTCCGGCCCGAACCCGCCGGCACCCTGCGCAGCGGCGAGCAGTGGTGCAACACCGAGGTCCTGTCCGGTTTGCGCCGGGCCTCGCTCGCGGCGAGCCGGGCGGAGATAGCTCCCGTCAGTCACCAGACCTACGCGCGATTCGTCACCGGCTGGCAGCACGTCACCGACCGCACGCGTCTGCGCGGCATCGACGGGGTGTCTGCGGTGATCGACCAGTTGGCCGGAGTTCCCATCCCCGCGTCGGCGTGGGAGTCACTGATTTTGCCCGCCCGGGTATCCGACTACCGGCCGGACATGCTCGACGAGCTCACCGCGGGCGGCGAGGTGCTGTGGGCCGGGCACGGTCGATTGTCCGGATCCGACGGCTGGATCAGTCTGCACCCCGCCGATCTCGCCGAGGACAGCCTGCCCGCACCCACCGAGATCGACATGGGCGAGCTGCATCAGCGAGTGTTGGATCAACTTGCTCCAGGCGGCGCCTTCTTCTTCCGTCAGTTGAGCGACTCGCTGTCCGTCGACGGTGTCGCGCCGCTTGGGTCGGACCTCGAGATGGCCTTGTGGGACCTGGCGTGGGCGGGTCGCATCAGCAACGACACGTTTTCACCGGTGCGCGCCCTCCTCGGACCGGGCCGCAAACCCGGGGCCGTCCGGGGCATACCGGCCCACCGCGGCCGGCGCAGATTCGCGCGCACTCCCCGTACTGCGCCGATATCGATGACGGGGCGATGGTTTGTCCTGCCCCCACCGTTGGGCGACCCCACGTTGGCCATCGCCGCGCAGTGCTCGACGCTGCTGGACCGCTATGGCGTCGTCACCAAGGGAGCGGTGATGACCGAGGGCGTCGAAGGGGGCTTCTCCCGTGTGTACAAAGCCCTCACCGGATTCGAAGACAGTGGCAAGGTGCGACGCGGCTACTACATCGACGGACTCGGCGGTGCGCAGTTCGCCGCCACCACCACCGTCGACCGACTACGCGACGAGGTGGAGACCATCGGTCAGTCCGCCATCGCCCTCGCCGCCACCGACCCGGCCAATCCGTACGGTTCCGCACTGGGCTGGCCGCCCCAGAAGGAAGGCCACCGCCCCGGCCGCAAACCGGGTGCGCTGGTGGTGCTGGTCGACGGCGACCTCGTGCTGTTCGTCGAACGCGGCGGAAAAACAGTGCTCACGTTCAGCGAGGACGCCGATACCCTCGCCGCAGCCACCTCCGCGCTTGCACGGGTGGTCATCCGAGGTCAGGTCGATCGGTTGTATGTGGAGAAGGTCAACGGAGAACCTGTGCTGACCGGTGACCTCGCAGAGCATCTCCGGGAAAGCGGCTTCTCGGCCACGCCTCGCGGCCTGCGACTGCGCCGCACCGGATGACAACTCGCGTGCGAAGTGGCCGGTGATGCACGTGCTGCCGGGTCGGGCGTTTTAGGCTGTACCCGGGCCGGGACGCACCACTGAAGGATGACCATGACGCAACAGGCAACGACAACTGCAGCGGCAACGCTCAGTTCGGAGCTGCCCGCCTGGCAGCAGGCTCGCCGCCTGCGGATCATCAAGGCTGCCAATGCCGCCCTCAAAGAGCAGGAGTACGAGCAGATCCAGATCCGCGACGTGGCCAATGGAGCCGGCGTCGCGTTGGGCACGCTGTACCGATACTTCTCGTCCAAGGAGCACCTCTACGCCGCGGTACTGCTCGATTGGGCGGCACCCGCCTATGCGAGGTCGGGCGAGGAATTGTCCGAGCACCAGATCCGCGCGAAAATGAATGCCGTCATCTCCTCGTTCGAGCGACGACCGCACTTCTTCAAGGTGCACGTCATCTTGCAGTCCAGTGCCGACCCCAACGCCAAGGCCTTGCTCGCCCAATTCTTCGAGGTCTGCCAGCACACGTTGGCCGACGACTTCGCGCGTTTGGGACCCGAGGCGGCCAAGGATGCGGCGATCATGCTGTGGTCGATCATCAACACGGTGCTCACCGGAACGGTGTACAACGAGGGATCCATGGACGATGTCTACCGCCTGTGCAATCGCTTCATCGACTTCCTGTTCGGCGCACCCATCGACCCCTCCCTTGAAAACTAGATTTGAGTTCTAGTACGTTTGCCGGAAGACTTCCACCTTCCGATCTGACGCGCAGGAGTATCCATGGGTTTTCGGGGCGATGCCGCAGTGGTCGGTTTCCAAGAGCTTGCGCCGCAAAAGGTCTCGACTCGTACGCCGCGCTTCACCTTGGAGCAGTGGGCAACGCTGGGAGCGGCCGCGATCGCTGATGCGGGCCTCACCGGTGTCGAGATCGACGGAATCGTCACCTCCACGCTGCTCGAGTCCGAGATGTTCGTACCGTCCACCATTGCCGAATACCTCGGTGCGCGAATCAATTTCGCGGAGACCGTCGACCTCGGCGGCGCGTCGGCTGCCGCCATGGTCTGGCGCGCTGCCGCCGCCGTGGAACTGGGTATCTGCCAGGCTGTTCTGTGTGTGATCCCCGCTGACTACGGAGTGCCGTACAACGAGAAGAAACCGCTGCCCGACAGTCTGACCGACATCCTGCTCTACGGTTCGTCGTCGAACCGGTTCGGTTCACCGCAGGCCGAGTTCGACATCCCGTTCGGCAATCTGGGTCAGAACGGCCCGTACGGCCAGATCGCGCAGCTGTATCGATCGGTGTACGGCTACGACGAGCGGGCGATGGCCAAGATCGTGGTGGATCAGCGTGTCAACGCCAACAACACTCCCGATGCGGTGTTCCACGACAAGCCGCTGACCATCGAGGATGTTCTGGCGAGCCCGATGATCGCCGATCCGTTGCGGCGCCTCGAGATCGTCATGCCCTGTTCGGGAGGTGCCGCGGTTCTGGTGACGTCGGCCGACCTGGCCCGTCGGAGCAAGAACCGCCCGGTGTGGATCAAAGGTTTCGGCGAACACGTTGCGTACAAGACACCGACGTATGCCGAGGACCTCCTGGAGAGTCCGATCGCGCGTGCTGCCGAAACGGCGTTCGACATGAGCAGGCTCGACCGCTCCGACATGGACATGGTGTCGATCTACGACTGCTACACGATCACCGTGTTGATGAGCCTGGAAGACGCGGGATTCTGCGACAAGGGCAAGGGCATGGAGTTCGTGAACTCGCACGACCTGACGTTCCGGGGCGACTTCCCGCTCAACACCGCGGGAGGACAACTGGGTTTCGGTCAGGCCGGCCTCGCGGGCGGCATGCACCACGTATGCGACGCGACGCGCCAGATCATGGGTCGTGCGGGCGCGGCCCAGGTGCCCGACTGCAACCGGGCTTTCGTCTCCGGCAACGGCGGCGTGATGGGCGAACAGACCACACTCGTACTGCAGGGCGACTAGGAAGCGATGACCTCATGACGTTCGCCAAGCCGATGCCGGTGAAAACCCCTGTCAGCGCCCCTTTTTGGGACGCACTCTCCGAACACAGGATCCGGATCCAGTACTCGCCCTCATTAGATCGTCACGTGTTCTATCCCCGCATCTTGGCGCCGGGGACGTTGGCCGACGATCTCGAGTGGAGAGAGATCTCCGGGCTGGGAAAGCTGTACACGTTCACCATCGCGCGTAAACCGGTGTCCCCGCACTTCGCCGACTCCGTGCCGCAGCTGCTCGCCGTGGTGCAGTGGGACGAGGGACCGCGGGTATCCACCGAGTTGGTCAACGTCGACCCCTCAGAGATCCACATCGGCATGCGGGTCAAGCCGGTGTTCTTCGACTACCCCGATGACGGCGTCACCTTGTTGCGCTACGAGCCGGCCGACTGACGTCGTGCCGGCGGGCGGTCAGTCCGGGACCGGCACGGGTTCCAGCAGTTCGGCCCGCGACTCCGGCGCAGCTGCACGCAGGGCATCAGCGGATTCATCATCGGGTTGCCGCTGCGATGCCACCTCCGCCTCGACACGCGCGAGATAGGTCTGCACCTCGAAGTCGATACGTTCACTGTCCCAATCAAGCAGCGGCGCAACGAGATCGGCAACCTCGCGCGCGCTCTTCACACCGCGGTCCGGATATTCGATCGCAATCCGTGTCCGCCGGGCCAGCACGTCTTCGAGGTGCAGTGCGGCTTCGCTGACCACGGCGTAGACCACTTCGACACGCAGATACTGGGGCGCCGCAGCCAAGGGTTCGAGAAGGCTCGAGTCCTTCTTGGCGTAGGCCAACACCTCATCGATCATCGAGCCGTAGCGGTTCAGCAAGCGACGGATGCGGTAGGGATGCAACCCGAATCGCTGCCCGAGCTGATCGCACTGGTTGATCAGGGCGTGGTACCCCTCGGCCCCGACCAGCGGGACCTTGTCGGTGACCGACGGGGCCACCCGCACCGGGATGAAGTCGGTGATCGCGTCCACCGCGTCGGCGGCCATCACCCGGTAAGTGGTGTACTTCCCGCCGGCGATGGCGACAAGGCCGGGCGCAACCTCGGCCACAGCGTGCTCGCGAGACAGTTTCGACGTCTCGTCGCTCTCGCCCGCCAGCAGCGGTCGCAGGCCCGCGTAGACGCCTTCGATGTCGTCGTGGGTCAACGGCGTGACCAGCACCTCGTTCACCTTCTGCAGGATGTAGTCGATGTCCGCCCGAGTTGCCGCGGGGTGAGCGAGGTCGAGATTCCAGTCGGTGTCGGTGGTCCCGATGATCCAGTGCGTCTCCCAGGGGATGACAAACAGTACCGACGTGGCGGTTCGCAGGATGATGGCCGATTCGCTGACGATGCGGTCCCGTGGGACGACGATGTGGACGCCCTTGGACGCGCGGACCCGAAACCTCCCGCGCTGCTTCGACAGAGCCTGGATCTCGTCGGTCCAGACACCGGAAGCATTGATGACGCAGTGGCTGCGAATGTCGGCGGTCTCACCGGTCTCGGTGTCGCGCACGCGGACTCCGCTCACCCGGTCGGCCTCCCGCAGGAAACCCGTGACCTGGGTGGAGGTTCGGATGACGGCGCCGTAGTGCGATGCGGTGCGGGCCACCGTCAGGGTATGACGTGCGTCGTCGACCACGGTGTCGTAGTACGTGATTCCACCGGTGAGCGAGTTACGTTTGAGCGCAGGGGCAATCCGCAGTGCGCCCGACCGTGACACGTGACGTTGTCCCGGAACGGATTTGGCTCCACCGAGTGAGTCGTACAGGAACAGGCCGGCGGCCACGTATGGCCGTTCCCAAACCCGGTGGCTCAGTGGATACAGGAACGGAAGGGGCTTCACCAAGTGCGGCGCCAGCGTGCTCAGCGACAGCTCACGCTCATGGAGCGCTTCGCGAACCAGACCGAACTCGAGCTGCTCGAGGTACCGCAAACCACCGTGGAACATCTTCGATGAGCGGCTCGATGTTCCCGATGCGATGTCGCGGGCTTCGACGAGGGCCACACGCAGACCCCGGGTTGCGGCGTCGAGCGCAGTGCCCACACCGACGATGCCACCACCGACCACCACCACGTCGAACAGCTCTGTGGACAGCCGATGCCAGGAGTTCTCCCGGTATCGAGGGCCCAGGTCGGACGGTCGATCGGGGTCGAATGCCGCTGCGCTCATCGCTATCTCCTCTGGTCACGGGTCGATCACCTGCCGCCGCGAACTCCGAAGCGGGCGAACCGGCCGGACTACCGCCGACAACGCTACCCGCTGGTAACCGGTCCGCCACCGCAAGTGGACCGGCCGTGTCCAAGTAGACAATCTGCGCGGATGGTCATGCGAAACTCGTTCCTGTGAGCAACAGCACCGGTTACATCGTTTCCATCGATCAGGGCACCACGTCCACCCGCTGCATGATCTTCGACCACGCCGGCCGAGTGGTCAGTTCTGAACAGATCGAGCATCAGCAGATCTTCCCGAAGTCCGGTTGGGTGGAACATGACGGTGCGGAGATCTGGCGCAATGCTCGGAGGGTGACCGCGGCCGCGATGGCCGCCGAAGATCTGTCCACCGCAGACATCCATGCCGTGGGCATCACCAATCAGCGTGAGACCACGCTGCTGTGGGATCGCGCGACCGGTGAGCCGATCTACAACGCCATCGTGTGGCAGGACACCAGGACTGCGGCACTCTGCGAGGAACTCGGCGGCGAACACGGTGCCGCCCGATATCAGGAGCGCACCGGCCTCCCCCTGTCCACCTACTTCGCCGGGCCGAAGATCCGCTGGATTCTCGACAACGTCGATGACGCCCGCGAGCGTGCCGAGGCCGGTGAATTATGTTTCGGCACAATGGATACCTGGCTGGTCTGGAACATGACCGGAGGTCCCGACGGAGGTCGACACCTGACCGATGTGACCAATGCGTCGCGGACCATGCTGATGGACATCGAGACGTTGCAGTGGGATGAGGAGATCTGTGCCGAGATGCAGATCCCGATGAGTCTTTTGCCGGAGATCTGCAGTTCGTCGCAGGTGTACGGACGGGTACGCGAGCGTGGGGCCCTCGCCGACGTGCCGATCGCGGGCATCTTGGGTGATCAGCAGGCGGCGACGTTCGGTCAGGCGTGCCTGGAGCCCGGTGAAGCGAAGAACACTTACGGCACAGGCAACTTCCTCCTCCTCAACACCGGCGAGGAGGTAGTCCGCAGCAGCCACGGATTGCTCACCACCGTGTGCTACAAGATCGGCGACAAGCGACCCGTGTACGCCCTGGAGGGCTCGATAGCCGTCACGGGTTCGTTGGTGCAGTGGCTGCGGGACAACCTCGGACTCATCAGTGCCGCAGGCGAAATCGAGACGGTGGCCCAGACCGTGGAGGACAACGGCGGCGCCTACTTCGTGCCCGCCTTCTCCGGCTTGTTCGCGCCGCGTTGGCGGCCCGATGCCCGGGGCGTGATCGTGGGTTTGACCAGGTTCGTGAACAAGGGCCACATCGCGCGGGCGGCCCTGGAGGCCACGGCGTTTCAGACCCGTGAGGTGATCGAGGCGATGCAGGCCGATTCCGGTGTCGAGTTGTCGACCCTGAAGGTGGACGGCGGCATGGTGGTCAACGAACTGCTCATGCAATTCCAGTCGGACATCCTCGGCGTTCCCGTGGTACGCCCGGTTGTCAGCGAGACCACGGCTCTCGGTGCGGCGTACGCGGCCGGGCTGGCTGTGGGCTACTGGGGCACCGAGCAGGACATTCGCGACAACTGGATGCAAGACAAATCCTGGGAACCGTCCATGGCAGCAGAGGACCGGGATAAGCGATTCGCCGAGTGGAACAAAGCAGTCGAGCGTAGCTACGACCTGGCCTGACCTCAGGTCCTGTCGGGGGTGTCGGGGGTGTCAGGGCCGTCGGGGTCGTTCGCGTTGTGGCTGTCGGCTTCCGGATTCGTACCTGGTGCAGACACCGCGTCCGAGCCTGTCTCGCCCGGCCTTGCCCAGTCGCCCAGGACGGGTGGTCCGACCAGCGGAAGGCGCCCGATGATCTCCTCGGCGTTCTCGCGGGTGTGCAGGTAGGAAGGTGCCCGGTGTTCGCCTTCTTTGTCTCTGCCCGCGCCGCGTCCGGCTGCGCCCGGCGGGATCATCGGCGACCCACCACGAGTCGACGTGGTCGGGCCGGACCCCGGCATGGGCCCGCCACCGGCGGTTGGCGTCGCCAGGGGTGTAACTGGGCGTGCGGCAAGCGATTTCGGGTCGGCG
>NZ_AYTE01000035.1:0-5843 GCF_000506245.1 Williamsia sp. D3
GGCGCCACGTCCGTGGCCGCGCGCATCGCCTCGGCGCTCGGCGACGGCCGGCTCGGTGGCCGCGGCATCTTCGGTGTCGAGATGTTCGTCAAAGACGACGACGTGTACTTCTCCGAGGTCAGCCCCCGACCGCACGACACCGGCCTGGTGACCCTCGGAACCCAGCGGCTCTCTGAGTTCGACATGCATGCGCGCGCGATCCTGGGATTGCCCGTGGACGTCACGCTGGCCTCTCCAGGAGCATCAGCGGTGATCTACGGCGGCCTGAACGAACCGGCGATCGCTTTCGAGAACGTCGCTGCTGCCCTGGCTGTCCCGGAGACGGACATCCGGTTGTTCGGCAAGCCCGAGAGCTTTGCGCGTCGCCGGATGGGTGTGGTGATCGCGACCGCCGACGACATCCAGACAGCCCGCGCGCGCGCCGGTGAAGCGGCCCGCCTGGTGCGGCCGATCAGCACGTCACCGCAGGCCGACACTCGCGCGGTGCCAGCGATCCGCGAGGAACCGCCGCGCGAGTCGACCCCTCCCGATCCGGGGATGACACGGGTTACCCGACGTCCACCGGGAGCACAGCCCTCTCCGCCGAAGACCCCTTCCCCGGCACAGGCCGGACCGCCGGCCGGTCCTCGGCTGAACAAACCCGCCGGCTCAGGCGACGAGAACCGGTAGCGGGGAGAACACGTGCCTTTTGTCGGCGAGGTCATCGTCGCCCTGGTGATCTTTCTGGGGTTGTGCGGTGTTGTCGTGCCGGTGCTGCCCGGACTGAGCCTCATCTTCGTTGCCATCGGGGTGTGGGCGTTTGTCGTCGGTAGCGCGGGTTGGCTGGTGTTCGCGGCAGCCGCCGTGTTGCTGGGCGTCTCGGCCATCGTGAAGTACGTCTTCGCGAACAAGTCGATGAAGGACTCGGGGGTGCCCGGCCGAACGGTGGTCCTGGGCGGTCTGCTCGGGATCGTCGGGTTCTTCGTGATCCCGGTGGTGGGCCTGCCGGTCGGGTTCGTGCTCGGAGCGTTCCTCGCCGAGTGGGCGCGGCTGGGCAGCATCGAAGCCGGCTGGCGTGGAGCCATCGCCGCGACGAAGGCCGCGGGACTGGCCATCGTGATCGAACTGGCCGGCGCGCTGCTCGCCGCGTCCCTGTGGCTCGGAGCGGCGTTCGCCTTCTAGTCCGCGAGTGGGTGTCTCAGCGTTTGCGACCGATGGGCACGATCATCGGCCCACCCGACACCGGGTCGGTGAGTACCTGCGAGGACAACCCGAAGGCCTCCTGCAACAGATCGGTGGTGATGACGTCGGAGGGTGTTCCCTCTCGGATGATCTCTCCCTCCCTCATGACCACCAGCCAATCGCTATAGCGCACAGCCAGATTGAGGTCGTGGAGCACCATCACCACGGTCTTGCCGTGCATGCGGCACAGGTCGTCGACGAGGTCGAGCACGTCGATCGAATGTGACAGGTCGAGGTAGGTGGTCGGCTCGTCCAGCATCACCACATCGGTCTGCTGTGCCAGCGTCAACGCGATCCAGACCCGTTGTCGCTGACCACCGGACAGCGCGTCGATGGTCCTCTCGGCAAGGTCGGTGCAGTCGGTCAGTTCCAGCGCCTGCGCGACGGCGACCTCGTCTTCCGGCGACCACTGCTTGTACCAGGACTGGTGGGGGTGACGACCTCGCGAGACCAGGTCGACAACCGTCAAACCCTCGGGGGCAACGGGGTTCTGGGGCAGCAGTCCGAGGATCTTGGCCACCTCTTTGGTGCGCAGCGTCGCGATGTCGCGGCCGTCGAGCAGCACCTGCCCCGCGGTCGGCTTGAGCAGACGTACCAGCGAGCGCAGCAGCGTGGATTTGCCGCACCCGTTGGGGCCGACGATGGTGGTGACCTTGCCGTCGGGGATCGAAATGTCGAGATCGTCGATGATGGGTCGGTCGCCGTAGCCGACCTGGAGGCCGGTGGCCGCAATGCGTCCCGCGGACTGTTCCGAGTACAGGGCACTCATACCGAGGCCTTTCGGTTGATCTGGACCATGAGGTAGATGAGGGCGGGGCCGCCGATGCCTGCGGTGACGACCCCGACGGGGAGTCCGGCCGGCAACACCGTGCGGCACAACAGGTCTCCACCCAGCACGAGGCACGCACCGGTCAGCCCGGCGGTGATCGGTCCCGGGACTTCCGCCCGGGTGAGCCGCATCGCGATCTGTGGTGCGAGCAAGGCGACGAACGCGATCGGGCCGGCGGAGGAGACGCAGACCGCCGCCACGATGACGGCGACGATGAGGATGAGCGCCGACACCGGGTTGGCGCGGATGCCCAGCCCGCGGCACACGTCCTCGCCCAGACTGAGGATCGAGAGATTTCGGGACTGGGCGAGCACGATCAGGATGGCCGGGATCAGCACGATCAACGGGGGCCACACCGCTTTCCAGCCCGCACCGGACACCGATCCGACGATCCACAGCTGCGCCCGCTGCACCTGATCCACATTGGCGCGGGTGAGCAGATAGGCGATCACGGCCTGCAGACCCCACGTCAGCGCGACGCCGACGAGCACCAGACGGATGGGGTCGATGCCCTTGCGCCAGGTGAGGATGTACATCGCGGTGGCGGTGAGAAGTCCACCGAGCATGGCGGCGAGCGCGAGACCGAGGTCGGCCAGCCACGAGGCCCACGTGGATCCGAAGGCGATCACGGCCACCGCGGCCGCACTCGCGCCGGAGGTGATGCCGAGCATGTCGGGCGTCGCCAAGGGGTTGCGGGCGATCACCTGGGTGAGTGCACCGGACATCCCCAGACCCATCCCGACCAGCAGACTCACCAGGCCGATCGGCAACTGGGTGTCGAAGACGACGACGTTCTCCGCGCGGGTTCCGCCGCCGAGCAGGATCCGCCCGACATCGATGGGGGACATCGGGAAATCGCTGGTGCCGATGCTGACCGCGAACAGGACGACGGCCAGCGCGGTCAGCACCAGTCCGACGCCCGTTGCCCATGGTCGCACGACGAACGAGCCTCCGGCCACCCGCACCGTGGTGCGGCGAAGGTGCCGGGCCGGCAGCGGTGCCGGCTTGTGCTCGGGGGGATCGGCCACTGCGGTCATGCCGCCACCGACTTCACGGTCATACCGCCACCAACTTCTTTGCGCGTACCAGGGCGATGAAGAACGGGGCGCCGACGGCAGCCAGGACGATGCCGGCCTGGATCTCGCCGGGGCGGGCGATCATCCGGCCGAGTACGTCGCAACCGACGAGGGCGACGGCACCGATGAGCGCCGAGTAGGGCACCACCCAGCGATAGTCGGGGCCGGTGAAGAACCGGGCCACGTGCGGCGCCACCAGGCCGAGGAACACGATCGGCCCGCAGGCTGCGGTCGCCGACCCGACGAGCAGGGTGATCGCGAGGATGCCGACGATCCGCACCTGCACGATCCGCGAACCTAGTGCCTTGGTCATCTCGTCGCCCAGCGACAGGATGTTGAGGAAGAAGCCACTGGCGATCGCCAGGATGAGCCCCGGGATGATGAACGGGAGCGTGGCGAGGATGACGTCGAATCCGCGTCCGGCCACCGACCCCACCTGCCAGAAGCGCCAGGCTTCCAGCGATGCGGTGTCGATCAGAACGATCGCGGATGTCAGTGCCACCAGCATCGCCGAGAGTCCGGTGCCGGCGAGGATCAGCGTCAGCGGGCTGGCGCCCTTGCCCACCGACGCGAGGAAGAACACCAGCGAGGAGGCCGCCATCGCGCCGAGCAGCCCGAAGCCCATGTACTGGATGGGTGTGGTGATTCCCAGGACGTAGACGCCCGTGACCACTGCAAAAGCAGCGCCCGCGTTGACGCCGAGGATGCCCGGGTCGGCCAGTGGGTTGCGCGTGTGGCCCTGTGTGAGCGCACCCGCGGCGCCGACCGCAAGACCGACCACCAGGCCCAGGACGGTGCGCGGAATGCGAAGGTCGTGCACGATTCCGACGGCGTCGGGCGCTCCTGGAACGTTGTCCGTCCACAGCGCGTCCCAGACCTCGGGCAGGGGGATGACGCGGGACCCGATCGCGATCGAGGCCGCGCAGACGATGGCCAGGAGGACCAGTAGCAGTACCACCCCGGGTATGCGTCGCGATTTGTTGACCAAGATCTGCCGGACCTGTCTTGTGTAGTTCAATGCATGTGTGTGCGGGTGGCCGGTGTCGGGATGACGACGTCGACGGTAGGCAGGTTACCCTAACCTTCTCCGGTACTGCGAAATCTTCCTGCGGTCCATGACTTTGGATCACGGAACGGTAACGAATCGCAGACACCGTGTTTCTTATCTGTTTCTTGGCTAACACTCAGGTTGTCATCAGGCGATAACCTCATGAGTCACATCCGTGGCCAGACCTGGAGGAGTGAAGAATGAAACAGAAGTTGATTCGCGCCGCCGCAGCCGTAGCCGCGACTGTGGGTATTACCGCAGGCAGCGTTGTCGCCGCCGCGCCCGGACAGGCCGCCCCTGTGGGCCCGTTCGACCTCGACCTCACCGGCGGCGTCAGCTGCGAGTGGGGCAAGCCCGGTGATCCCTGGGTGAACGCCTGGCACACCAAGCGCTGGATGAAGGTCACCGCATACGGCCGCGACTGGCCCAACGTCACGCTCCAGGAGTTCAACGGCGCGCAGAAGTTCGCCCCGGTCCTGAAGAAGGGCCAGTCCCTGACCATCGAGACCAAGTGGTTCGGCTGCTTCCCGACGTCCATCTCCGGCTACACGATCTCCAGCGAGATCGACCCGCTGCAGAACAACATCGGCTACTGGTTCAGCGTTCAGAGCATCCCGAACTGACGCTCGCACCCAGCACCCACCACGGCGGGTGAACAGCACCACCACTCGATCCCTCTCCCGGACACGATCTGTCTGGGGGAGGGATCTTTGCGTCTCCAGGTGCGCGTGTTGCACAAAGGCCTTGCGGTTGACGCAGCGTCAACGGGCACAGTGGTTCTCGACCGCCTGAGGAGGCCGAGATGGATCACCCGATCGGGGAGATCGCCCGTAGTTCGGGCGTCACGCCGCGCACGTTGCGGCACTACGAGCAGATCGGGCTGCTGTTGCCGTCACGGACGGGCGCCGGCGGCATCCGGTACTACGACTCGGCAGCAGTGGTCCGCCTGCAGCGCATCCTGATCTTGCGCGAGTTGGGTCTGTCGCTGCCGCGAATCGCTGACGTGCTTGCCGGACAACAAGATCCACGAACAGCGCTCGGGGAACTCCTCACGACACTGCGGTCTCGACGCGACACCATCGACGCCCAGATGTCGTCGGTCGAACACACCATCACCCACCTGGAGAAGGGACTCGACATCATGCCCACCGACGCATTCGCCGGATTCGACCACACCATTCATCGCGAGGAGGTCGAAAGTCGCTGGGGCGCTGACGCCTACGCGACATCCGATCGCTGGTATCGCTCACTCACCGATGAGCAGCGTGCAGACTTCGCCGCAGAACATCGGGACATCGCTGCACAGTGGATCGAGCTCACCGATGCGGGGGAGGACCCGTCAGGGGAGCGAGCCCGCCACTTGGCGGCCCGTCATCTGGAGTGGCTCGCACTGAGCGGTGCGACAGTGTCGGCCGACTACGTGCGTGGCCTCGGCCAGATGTACGTCGACGACGAACGGTTCGGCAAGAACTACGCACCCCCTGGCGTCGACCATCGCCGATACGCGGAGTTCGTGCGGGATGCGTTGGAGTTTGCTGTCGATTGAGGGGTCGGCTCTGCAAGGCTGGTGCGCCGGCGGTTACCGCCGCTCGGTGAACTGGCACAAGCGCGCGCTACAGCCCGAGCTTCTGCGAGGTTCGCGAGCTGGCGGTTACCGTCGCTCACCGAA
>NZ_AYTE01000036.1:0-9987 GCF_000506245.1 Williamsia sp. D3
TTGCTGCGCCACCCGGCTTGGGTGCGCCGCCGCCTGGCTTCTTGCTGCGCCACCGGGCTTGGGTGCACCGCCGCCCGGCTTCTTGGCGCCGCCGCCGATGCCCAGTCCGCCGCCGACTTTCGGCTTTTCCTTGGTGTCGGTGGCTGTGGCCGCTGCCGCCTTGGCGGGCTCGGCTGCCGGTTCCTTCTTCTCGACCGGCTTGGCCTCTGGTTCGGCGACCGGCGCCGACAATCCCAGCGATGCTGCGCCGAGGAAACGGCCGCCGCGCTTGATCTCGGGGGCGCCGCGCCTGACGGAGTCGAGGATCAGCTGCGCGACGTCGAGCACCTCGACCTTGTTCTCGAGTTCGGTGCCCGAGGTCTTCGCGGTCACGCCGTCGGTCAGCATCACGCGGCAGAACGGGCAGCCGGTGGCCACCTTCTCCGGTGAGGTGCCGAGTGCCTCGTCGACCCGGTCGAGGTTGATGCGCTTGCCGATGGTCTCTTCCATCCACATGCGGGCACCGCCGGCGCCACAGCACATCGACCGCTCGCCGTGACGGGGCATCTCGGTCAGGTTGGCTCCGGAGGCGTCCATCAGCTCACGCGGGGCGTCGTAGACCTTGTTGTGGCGGCCCAGGAAGCAAGGGTCGTGGTAGGTGATGTCCTTGTTGACCGGGGCCACCGGGATGAGCCGCTTGTCGCGGACCAGTCGGTTGAGCAGCTGGGTGTGGTGGACCACCTCGTACTTGCCGCCGACCTGCGGGTACTCGTTGCCCAGGGTGTTGAAGCAGTGCGGGCAGGTCACAACGATCTTCTTGGCCTGCGCGGGAGCGGTACCGAACATCTCGTCGAGGGTCTCGATGTTCTGTTGCGCCAGCATCTGGAACAGGAACTCGTTGCCTGCTCGGCGGGCGGAATCACCGTTACAGGTTTCGCCTTCACCCAGGACGAGGAAGTCCACGGCGGCGATGTCGAGCAGTTCGGCAACGGCCTTGGTGGTCTTTTTGGCGCGGTCCTCGTAGGCGCCGGCGCAACCGACCCAGAACAGGTACTCGAAGCCTTCGAAGCTCTCGACATCCTGGCCGTACACCGGGATCTCGATGTCCATCTCGTCGATCCATTTGGTGCGGTCCTTGGAGTTCTGGCCCCACGGATTGCCCTTGTTCTCCAGGTTCTTGAACAGGCCCGCGAGCTCGGACGGGAAGTCCGACTCGATGAGCACCTGGTAGCGGCGCATGTCGATGATGTGGTCGACGTGCTCGATGTCGACCGGGCACTGTTCGACGCAGGCACCGCAGTTGGTGCAGCTCCACAGGGTCTCGGTGTCGATGACCGCGCCCGTGGTGCCTTCGCTCTCGCCGACCAGCTTGCGCTCGGCCTCGTTGCGGGCGGCCTCGGGGATCGCATCGAGCTTGTCCTGCAGGACGTTTCCGTCGGCGTCGACCAGACCGATCTCGTCGCCGCTGATGTCTTTCTTGCCGCCGGCGAGGAGGTAGGGCGCCTTGGCGTAACCGTGGTCACGCAGTGAGGTGATGAGGAGCTTGGGGGAGAGCGGCTTGCCCGTGTTCCATGCCGGGCACTGGCTCTGGCAGCGACCACACTCGGTACAGGTGGTGAAGTCGAGCCAGCCCTTCCAGGTGAAGTCCTCGATCTTGCCGGCACCGAATGCGTCCACGTCGGGGTCGGCGGTCTCCATGTCGAGGACCTTGCCGCCCGATGTCATCGGCCTGGCCGCGCCGAGCGCGACCCCGCCGTCGTCCTCACGCTTGAAGTAGATGTTGAAGAAGGCCGAGAAGCGGTGCCACGCCACGCCCCACGTGATGTTGCGGCCGATGACGGCGAGCCAGATCATGCCCGACATCAGTTTGATGAGCGCGAAGACCGAGACCATGGTCGGGCTGGCCGGGAGCAGCTTGGCGACCTGCATGGTGAAGAAGTCCGAGCCGGCATGTGCGTGGCCGTAGGTGGCGATCTTGCCGGCCTTCACCATGATCATGCCCAGGCCCTCGAGCAGCACAACCACCTCGACGAAGTACGCGGCGCCGAAGCGCGAACCGGCGAACCGGGAGAGCCGCTCGGGAACGCGCGGGTGATTGAGCTGACGGATGATGATCAGGGTGACGATGCCGATCACGGTGCCGAGGCCCAGGAGTTCATCCAGCAGGTGCCAGGCGAAGGTGTCGCCGAAGTACGGCCAGTGGAACTTGGCGTCGAACGTCTGGCCATAGGCCTCGAACCACAGCAGCGAACCGAGCAGGAACCCGATCATCACCAGCCAGTGGGCCCAGCCGACGGTTCGGAACTTCGCCATCCGCGTGTGGGCGATGAACTCGATCATCATCTGTTTGAAGCGAGGGAGCACCGGCGTGAACCGGGTGTTGTCCTTCTGCCCCTTGGCGATGGTGCGGAGCATCGTCCACACTCCGCGGAAAAACAGTGCCCAGCACACCAGGCTTGCCAGAGCAGCAATGGTGCCGATGGTGATCGTCGCGGTATTCACGGCGTCACGGCCTTTCTCTCTCGAACCATCCGCCCGATATACGTCTGTTTACGCATCGCGGTCGAATGGTTCACCCGGTCGGCCTGATGGCCCCAGATGGGGCCTGGCCCTATCGCAAGCTGTGTGGCGCTCACGGCGTCGCGTTGAATCGCTCCAGCGCACGCAGTGTTCTCCACTAGGTACGTTAAGGCCTGGCTGTGCCAAGGTTTTGCGCAGGTTGTCCTAAGTTACTGATCGGTAAGGTATTTGTGATGTCCGCCATAAGTCGTTACCGAATTCTACTGCTGATCGGCGCCGGGTTGGCAGGCGTCGAGCTTGTCGTGACCATCGCCAGCACCTGGGTGTACGTGCAGGCCCATGGCCGGACGTCCGAGGCCTCCGAAGCCCCCTCGGCATCCGTGGCGCTCGTGCTGGGGGCGAAGGTGATCGACGGCGAACCCGATTCGTACGTACGTGGCCGGCTCGACACGGCACTCGCGCTCTACCGCGACGGCCGGGTGCAGCAGGTGCTCAACTCCGGGAACGGCCGCGCAGTGGCGGGCAACGAGCCGGCGGTGATGCGCGCTTATCTCCAGCAGAACGGGGTGCCCCCGTCGGACATCATCGACGACCCCGAGGGATACGACACCGCGGCATCGTGCCGTCGCGCCCACGACCTGTTCGGGGTGCGGTCGGCGCTGGTGGTCACTCAGGGCTTCCATCTCGGTCGCGCCGTGGCGCTGTGCCGCGACGCAGGTATCGAAGCCCACGGTGTACTCGCCGAATGTGATTGTCCGACATGGACAATCGCGCGCAATCACCTACGTGAGACGGTGCTGGCCCGACCGCGGGCGTTGTTGACGGTGATGATGAGCTGAGCAACGTCGAACTTCTCTGGCATCGGCAACCGGGGCCGGCCGGTCAGATACGCCGACCCAGGCATCCGGCGTAGGGCCTCCACCACGAGCAGTGAGCCGGCAAGCGTGCCGAGATAGACGACGATGGTCGCCCACGGCGCGCCCAACACGTCCACCACCCACGCGACGTTGTTGCGTTGCGGGTAGAGGATGAAGAAGATCAGCAACGCATGTACCAGGAAGACGCTGAACGAGCGATTCGAGGCGTACTTCACCATGCGGTCGAAACGGGGGGTGCTTCGCCGGTGATGGTCGGCCCAGTGCTGGCCGACCGCGTACAGGCACGCCACTGCGGCGACGAGGAACGGGAACAACGTGGGCTGAAAAGCGGCGCTCGCATCGATCGCACGCTGATCATCACCCCACACCCGCCACCAGAAGTTGCCGAGAGCGAACAACCCGGTCACCACCAGTGCGCTGAACAACCACCAGCCCTTGCCCTGTAGCCACAGCCGGATGTCGTCGAGATGGACCGCCGTCACCGCTCCCGCGAACACGAAGAACTGATACGGCACGAAGGTCGCGTAGTAGTGCCACCACACCCCGGCGATGCTCGCAGGTGGTTGCCAGTGCGTGATGACCGCAAAACATGCCCACTGCACTGCCGCACTGACGGCGAGCAGCGCCAGGTGGCGCCCGCGCGTGCGGCGCACCAGCCACAGCACCAGCGGGAACAGCAGGTACACCTGCAGCATCACGAACAAGAAGTACATGTGGAACCCGGACAGGCCCCACTTGAGCAGATCCCAGAACTCCCCGAGGCTGCCGGGGATGTCACCGGTGCGCCCGTGCGCCCACATGTCCTCGACGGCCCAATACACAAAAGACCAGATCACAAACGGGAAGATGACCAGTTTCATCCGCCGGCGCCAGAAGTCCATCGACCGGAAGTCGACCCGCTCGAAGTTCTGGTACATCAGCACGAAGCCGCTGAGCGCAAAGAACATGTTGCGGGTGAAGTGGAGCAGCAGGGTGGTCGAGTTTACCGGAACGCTGTCCCATTCGTCGGTTGTCGCGGTCAGGCAGTGCACGAAGATGACCAGTGAGAAGGTGGTTGCCCGGATCAGGTCGACGTGGTGCAGATACGCCCGCTTCGCGGTCGGCCGGGACCTGCTGGTGACGGTCCCAGCGCCTGCGGAATCGGCGGGGGTGGTGGCGGTCATCGTCGTACAGCATGCCGCATCCACCTGTGATTACCCTCCTCGGTGTCTGAGGGATTTGTCACGTCCACCTACTGTCCATCTGGTGTGGAAAGGCTGTGCGAGATGATCCCCGACTGGGATGTGTTGACGTTGTTGCTGGTCGCGGCCCTTGCGGCGGGCTGGATCGACGCGGTGATCGGTGGTGGTGGCCTGGTGCTGATCCCGGCGATGCTCATCGCGTTCCCCACCGTGGCACCCGCCACTGCGCTGGGTACCAACAAGCTCGCGGCGATCTGGGGCACCGGCGCGGCCGCCATCGCGTTCTCCCGGGTGACCGCCGTCCCGCGACGCCTCGCCCTGATCTCCGTACCGATCGCCGGGGTGTGTGCGGCGGCCGGTGCCACCGCGGCGTCGCTGGTGTCGGCGGATGTGATCAGGCCGCTGGTGATCGTGCTGATGCTGGCGGTCGGGATCTTCGTGGCGTGCAGGCCCTCGTTCGGCCGGAGCACCGGGTCGGGCGGCCCGCTGAGCCGCCGGCAGATGATCGCCGGATGTGTCGCGTTTGCGGTGATCGGTTTCTACGACGGCATCTTCGGCCCCGGTACCGGGATGTTCCTCATCATCGCGCTCACCGTGGTGCTCTCCCGGAGCTTCATCGAGAGTGCGGCGCTGGCCAAGATCGCCAACACCGCGACGAACCTCGGCGCTCTGGTGGTGTTCGCGATCCAGGGGCACGTGTGGTGGCAGCTCGGGTTGCTACTCGCGGTGGCCAACGTCGCGGGATCGCTGCTGGGATCGAGGACGGTGCTCAATCGAGGGTCGGGGGTGATCCGGGCCGCACTGCTCGTGGTGGTCGTGGTGATGTCGGCCAAGCTCGGCTGGGATCAGTTCGCGTAGTTCACTAGGCTCTGACCGTGGCAATGAGTCCCGGTGAGGATCAAAACCGACGGTTGCTGCGCGCCCGCGACGCGATGGACCGCGACTATGCTCAGCCACTCGACGTGCCCCGGTTGGCGGCCGTGGCACACATGTCCGCTGCCCACTTCACCCGAACCTTCCGGGCCACATTCGGGGAGACGCCGCACCGGTATCTGCAGCGCCGTCGCATCGAGCGAGCGATGAATTTGCTGCGCGATCCACTGCTGCCCGTCACCGACATCGCGGCGATGGTGGGGTTCGAGAGTCTCGGGACCTTCAGCCGGACGTTTCGAACCGTCGTCGGCGATTCGCCCAGCGGATTCCGGGCCACTGCCACGCCGGTGAAGGTGCCGGGATGTTTTGTCAGAACCTGGTCGAGACCGAGCAGTTTTGGATAAGCAGCGCGGCCACCCCTGCCCCTACCGTTGAGACATGTTCAAAAACATCAGCATTCACACGGTCATGGTTCTCGATCAGGACGAAGCACTCGACTTCTACGTCGGCAAACTGGGATTCGAGAAAAAAGACGACGTCGACATGGGCTTCATGCGGTGGCTCACCATCGCCCTGCCCGGCGACCCGGATCGCCAGATCCTCCTCGAGGTCCCGGGCCCACCCGCCCACAGCGAAGAGGTGGCCGCAGCGGTCCGCGACCTCGTCACCAAGGGTGCGCTGGGGGCCGCCGCCATGCTGACCACGGACGACTGCCGAAAGACCTACGAAGAACTGTCCGCACTCGGTGTCGAGTTCACCGAGGAACCGACGGAGCAGCCCTACGGAATCGACTGTGCGCTGAGGGATCCCTTCGGCAACCACATCCGGATCACCCAACCGGCCACGGGCCCGGTGGAGATCTCCGACGACGACATCGCCCGCTGGAAGAGTGAGGCGTAGGCGGTCTCACCACCAACCGGGTAGAGCCCTCTGCATGTCGGCGGTGAGTGCGGGGACGAGGCTGCGGACAAACGTCGCACTCAGATGGTGAAAGTCGTGCCATAGCAGGATGTTCCCGACCACGGCGGGGCAGTATGTGTCGCTGCACATCGCGTCGGTGTAGTCGAGGAAACTCATGTTCGGGAACTGGGGCGCGATGTCCAGTGCGGGGTCGGTCGGTGACATCACCAGTGACCTTTCGACCCCGCACACCGACGGCTTTTTGCCCAGCGCAAGGCATTCCGGTGGACTCTCCTGGCCGACGGCCCAGGGGTTGTCGCGTACGGCGATCACCTTTTGTCCGCGGTCACGGAACTCGGTGAAGATGTCGAGGTAGTCCTTGGGGACGAAGTCGCCGGTGACCTGACCTTCCACCGGGCGAGTGCTGTTGGTGAACACCACGTCTGGTCTGTCCACGGCCAGGCGTGCCATCACGTCACGCGACCACTCGTTGCATTGGTAGTACTTCTGGCCGAACCAGGTGAACACGTAGTCCGTGGTCAGCGGGCAGCCGACCTTGAGATAGGTGGTCACCTTGAATCCGTGCTGCCTGCCGATCGCATCGAGAGCGGTGATCCAGTACTCCGCGTGGGAGCCGCCCACGAGAGCCACAGTGCGCGTGGCGTTCACGTCGCCGTACACGCCGACTCTGATCGATCCGTCCTTCCAGCCGGAGATCACCGAGTCGTACGACGTGATGGGCCAGTCCTTTTCGACCACCTGCGGACTGGGTTCGGGCTCCACCCGTGGCACCGGCACGCCGTCGAGGAACGCGCGTGCGCCGGGATACAGGCGCGGATCGAGATTCTGGGTGTCCACCGTCATGTTCTGCACGTGCCGGTTCCAGCTGACGATGCCCGCCCCGGCGACCACGGTGAGTACCAGGAGAACTGCCGTCATCACCGTCGCCGACCGTCGCCACGGCGTCTTTCCGGCCCGGATCGGGGACTCGACGTATCTGGCTGTGGCCCAGGCCAAGAGCAGCGAGACCGCGATGATCCCGGCGCCCTCGATGAAATTCGCGCTGTCTTTGTATCGCCAGGTCAGGTAGAAGATCAGCAGCGGCCAGTGCCACAGATACAGGGCGTAGGCGATGGAGCCGAGCCAGACGATGGATGGGTGGGCGAGCCACGAACTGACCGCGCCGGGGTCGGTGCTGTCGCCGGGTGCGGTCTGGCGCGAGCCACTCCAGATCAGCAACAGGGTCGCGCCGACGGGCACCAATGCGAGCGTCGACGGATACTGCTGCACCCCGACGATCCACCACCCGCAACTGATGATGAGGGCCAAAGCGATCAGGCCTAACAGGTTTCGCATCCACTGCGCCATCTTGAGCCGGGGCATCCACACGGCGAGGAGACCGCCGGCTATCGGTTCCCAGCAACGGGCGATGGTGTCGTAGTAGTTGAAGGGCTGATTGATGCCGTGCCGGTGGTGGGCCCACGCAAAGGAGATCGCCGCGACACCGAGCAGGGCGGCGAACACGATCCCGCGGATGACCTTCGGTCGGCCGAAGACATCGAATCTGAGTGCGAGCCCTCTCAGGACGCCGCCGAGCGCCAATGCGGCCAGCAACGTGACCACAAAGAACTGTCCCTGCACCGACATCGACCACAGATGCTGCATCGGACTGTTCGCCGAATCGGCGGCCTGGTAGTCCTGCGATGCCAGGGCCAGGTGCCAATTCTGGTAATAGAGCGCCGAGGCGACGGCCTCGTCACCCAGCGGCGACCATCGGGTTCGAGGCATCAGCCACAGCGACAGCACCACGATGAACAGCAGCACCGTGAGAAGCGCGGGGAGGAGTCGTCGCGCGAGCCGCCAGAGGCGTGGACCAGGATTGATCGCCGTCGACCACCGAGCAGCGGGAGAGCTGGTGGCCAGCACATGTTTGAGGAGCGACGCCACGAAGAAGTAGCCGGACAGGGTCAGGAAGACGTCGACTCCACCGGACACGCGGCCGAACCAGATGTGGAAGACGGCCACCAGGGTGATGGCGATGCCACGTAGTCCGTCGAGGTCGTGGCGGTACTCGGTGGACTTTTTCGATGGCGCCCCGGACACGACTGGTGGGTCGGTCATGGTGGCGCTCACCGGGGGAATTGTTCCAGATGTTCACCTTCACGATGAGGTGGCGCTCTGGGCTCCCCCTTGATTTGTTGTCGGGCCGTATCCCGCGGCTCTCAGCATCGACAACATCTCCGACCGGGACCCGGCGCCGAGACGACGCCGAATCCTCGCCACGTGATGCTCGACGGTCTTGCCCGAGATGAACAGGCGGGCACCGATTTCGCGGTACGTCAGCCCGAGCAGCAGGTTCCGGGCCACCTCGGCCTCGCGTTCGGTCAACGGGCCGGCGGCCGGGTGCGCGGAATCGACATGTGTTGCGGTGGCCGCGACCGCTGGTGCGCCGACGAGTCGGGCGACCTGCAGCAATGAGGTGGCCGCCTGGGTGTCGTCGACCCGGAGTGCGGCCTCGCCGGCGAGTCGAGCCGCGTCCCAAGGCAATCCGGCCTGCTCGAGCGCCGACGCCGCCTTCTTCACCTCGGCCACATCGGGTTGTCCTTGCAGCACCCGCAGCCACGCCCGGCCCGCGTCGGCAAGGGCCGCACCGAACGGTTCGCCTGCGGCGGCCTGACCGAGCTGACGTGCATAGGGGACCAGGGCCGAGGGGTCGTCCGCGAGGATGGCGGCCTGCACGCCGTACCAACTCCACGACATCGACCACGCCGGCGGTGAGCCCAGAGCCGCGAGCAACCGGTCGGCGGCCGTCACCAGGTGGGCGAGTCGCGCTGTGTCCTGCAAGCGGACCGCCGCGAGCCACAACTCGCCGAGGGGGTGCAATGCGAACAGGTCCACCTCCATCTCGGCCACCACTGGCACGGCGCCGCGCCACGCGGCGACCAGGGCACCCATGTCGCCGCGACGTCGGGCGATCGCCACGGCAAGCGCATGGGCCACCAGCTCGTCCCGCAGGTTCTGGGGCGTGACCCCTCCGAGGATTTCTGTGGCCGTGACCAGGTCGCCGCCCACCATCGCCGTCCACCCGAGGAGGAGTTGTTCGCGTGGGGTCTGATCGCAATCGCGCGACAGTGCGGCCTTCGCGCCGGCGAGGTCGCCACTGTGCAGGCAGAGCAGCGCCGCGACGGCAGCGGCGGACTCGGGTTCGGCTCGGCGGTGCTTTGCGGAGAGGGACACCGCCCGCAAGATGGGCCCGAGGGCCGCAGCCGGCGACGACGTCAACGACGCAAGCAACCCGGAGCTGAGGAGGGTTCCGCGGGCGTTGTCGGTGGTGGGAGGCGCTGCACCTGCGGTTACCGAGAACTCCTCGGCACCCGCACGATCCCCGGTCGCGAGCAGGGTGAGCACGCCGATCGGAGCGTCCGGTCCGGCGGCCTCGGGCCCCAGCCACCGATAGAGGTCTGCCGACCGCGAATACGTTCCACGCCGTGCCGCTACCGCCGCGCCGATCCGGACGGCGTCACTGCGATCTGACGGTGAATCCGCGGCGAGGATGGTGTCGGCCAATCGGGTGGCGGTGTCGAGGTCGCCGGCCAGGGTCGCGGCGTCGGCCAACGGAACCCGGACGACACCGGGGTCGGCGCCGGCCGTGAGCG
>NZ_AYTE01000037.1:0-11496 GCF_000506245.1 Williamsia sp. D3
AGGTACGCCCTAAAGGGCGCTCTACGAGGTGGGGTGCCGCTTGGGTGTGACCTCGGCGTTTATCCACAACCTGAACACCGTGCAGGGCGTAGACGCTGGCCCAGCCTTGGCTGCTGTCTCCGACGCGGTGTGAGGCCAGACGTTCGCCTAGGGTGCGTTGGCGGCCGCGCAGGATTTCGGTTGCTAGGCCCAGGTGCACGAGGACTTTGCGGGCACGGGATACGGTGCGTGGTTTGTATCCGGTGATGCGGGCGATCAGCTCTACAGTCGGTCGGCAGTTGCGGCCGGTCCCGAAGTCGGCATGCACTGCGTGTGCGGCGGCAATCTTCACCAGCGTTTTGAGCGCGATGTCGCTCTTTCGGGAGGTTCCGTGTGCGCCGATTAAGGGCCGGATCCGGTCGTAGTGCAGGGCGTACGCGACCTGAACGTCCCAGGTGAGCCACCGCTCGGCGGTATGCCAGCAGGGGACGCCGGCGTAAGCGCGGCGGCCGACATCAAGGGCGATGCGGTCACGTGTGCGCAGCACCTCGAGGATCTTCTCTTTGCTTGCTCCCGGCCGCGAACGAGCAACGATCGCTGTCAAGGGGCCGAAGCGCGTGGTGGCGTGACCGCGACGGGGTTGCTTCGGAGAAGAACCGCAGTACACCCGCGGTTTGAGAGCTAGGTCGGATTCTGTGTCCGACACGTGATGTGCAGGGATTGCACGCACAAAAGGGTGCGCGGTACCCTGAGACCTGTCTGGCAAGACAGTCCCTTCGGGGTCCGAGAGATCGAGTGTGGCGCTCGACTCTCAAGCTTTAGAAAGGCTCTCCGGCTCCAACCGGAGAGCCTTTCGTTTTTTACGAGTGCTCTGTCACACCATCCTGTGATGTCATGCGGGCAACCGAAGCTGCTGCTCGGCTGCTTTGAGGTCAGGCCCGATCATCAGATCTGGCGACCGGCCTTCTCGCAGAACACATCTGCTGCATAACGCGAGTACGCCGAGTAGCCAGCTTCTTGGGCCAAGGCTTGAAGGTCAACGGGCTCAGGCACACGAACGAGGTAACCCTTTCGGGGGCCGAGGGATCGGCGAGCCATGTGATGTCCTTTCTCTCCGAATCGAACTGAAAAGGAGCGCCAGGTCGAATACTGGCACGAATGTGTATCAGCTACAGCGAGCGACACGCGGTGTAGCTGATACAGAATGCGTGGGCTCCTCGATCAAACGTGATCCTGAGGGTCACGTTGCACGCACGGCGACCCTGTGGTTTGCTTCTCCACGCAGACATTGGCATCCGATTGCCATGTCGGCACACCCCGGATCTTGGGATTCCAGACTCGGATGGTTAGACGCACTGGTCGGTCAGTCATTTGTGACGACCGATTTCCAGGGCGTCACTTCGTGCATCAACCATCCGGGGGGATTTATGGCGATATTAAGCAGGCGTTCCAGTGGGACGGTTCCTCGCTCGCCGGTAAGCAGCGCGCAACTCAGTTTCGTTGACAGACAACGCATCCGCCAATGCGCGCGCGGTTTGCTCACTCAACTCAGCCTCGCCGCGCTCGATTGCACCGACCATCGTGGTGCTGATGCCGGCCGCAACTCCAAGCTGGGGTTGAGTCAAACCACGCAGAACGCGCCAGTCGCCAGGAAAACGTTCATCCACGGGAACGCTCACCAACTCAGAAAGCGAAATATCCAGCGCGCGGGCAACACTGGCGAGAACGTCGACCTGGGGCGAGCGCACACCCATCTCCCACTGGTACAGCGTCGTTCTACCCACGCCAGCGATGCGAGCCAGCTCGCCCTGGGTCAGGCCAGCTCGCGTTCGAGCCTCCGTGAGGGCACTGGGGGAGAAGCCTCGCAGTACTCGACGGCTCACGGAACCGCCGCTAGGCACTGGGGCGTCATAGCTAGACACTCTGCACTAGACCTCTCCTCGCAATCACTAGAGAACGCTTTGTTGAGATGTTATAGTGAGAACGATTTAGGAAGCGAACACTCTCCTGGAAAGAGAGGTCTTCTTTCGAAAGAACAAGCTAGAGAGACCGGAAACGTCGGTGAGTTGGCGCTCCGTACGACGTTCCCGGTCCCCTTAAACAAGGTGGTGCAGCTGTGCTGACACCGCCCTGAATTGCTCGACACCGAGTTCCTCTGAGATTTGGACGTCCTAAGGAACCCGGGGTCTATCAGCGACCGCTCCAACGGACTGCTGACCCTTCAAGGGTAGGCGGTTCGACCCACTCACAACCCTTTGAAGGTCAAAGATGGTGACTTCCGTCGCACCTACAGCTCCGCCAACTGTTGTTGCCGCAGCGCACAGCACTGAGAAGGAACAAAGCCTCGAAAGTCGGGGGCGCCCTGGGAGAGGGCCTGATTTGCCGTCTGACCTCTCCCAGGGCGAGAAGCACCAAGTAAGTGTTCAAGATTTGCCGTCTAAACACTCACCCAGCTCTTCCAGTTTAGGTGCCACGGCGACCTCTTGTGCCCCATCCAGTCGGGTCCACTGCCCAGCCCAGCCAGTCGGCTACGTCTGTCTGCCACCGCGAGAGACAACCGTCCAAACGTGCCCGCTTGGCCACTCGATGGAACGCGCGGTCACCCGCCGGGTGCGCGTTCCCCGTACCCGCTGACCTAACCGCACGCACCACCTGCCTGGAAGGCACTTCTATGCCCGCTTTTTGCTGCCGTTCAACAGCTTCCCGCCTCACCGTTCTGCTCGCGACGTTTCTGACCGTCGCGACGGTCACGGTGGCCACTGCTGCCGGGCCGGCAGCGGCTGCGCCGAGCACGCCGGGCGGCTGCCCGACGCTGTATGTCCTCGGCGTTCAGGGCACGGGGGAGTCCTCCGAAGATGCTCCGGTCGACACTGACGGCGGGATGCTCGGGTCAGTGATGCGGCCGTTGCTGGCCTTGGCGGGGTCGAAGGTGGCCCGGGCGTATGTGCCGTATCCGGCTGGGTTTGGTGGAGCGGTCGAGGGCGGCAAACAACCGTACGCGGCGTCGGTGACCACAGCGATGGACCGGTTGTCGTCGATGATCACTCAGATCGCCGACAAGTGCGAAGACACTGATTTCGCGTTCGCCGGTTACTCGCAAGGCGCGCACGCGGCGGCAAACGTCGCCAAACAGATCGGTGCCGGCAACGGCCCGATCGAGGCCGACCGCGTCGCGGGTGTGGCCTTGTTCGGCAACCCGGCCCGCCCGACGAATGCACCCTTATTCCCCGGCGCATCGGATCAGACCGCCCCCGAACCTGCACCCGGTAGCAGCGGCGAATCGCTCGCTCAGATCCCCGCACCCCAGCAGGGTGAGGTGAGCGGCGGGGGAATCGGCCCCACGGCAGATCAGTCCAGCGGATACGGAGAGCTGTCCGGCCGAGTGATGGACCGTTGCGCGCCCGGCGATTTGGCGTGCGCTGCACCAGCGGACTCACCGATCGTGCATCTGGTGGCCAACATCGGCGGCCAATCCGAACTCGACCAGGCCGACCCGGTCGGCTCACTGACCTCCCTTGGTCAAGCGTTGGCGTTGACGTCGATCAAGGCCGGCGTCGAGGTCATCAACGAAGACGTCCAGGGTGAAACGCTGGCTGACCTGTCGTACTCACCGACCGAGACGATTTCTCAGCGACTGGCCACCGCCTCTGACCCGCGCACCCCGATGCCGACGATCCCCGAGGCGATCAACGCTGTGGTCAAGGTCGGCACCATCGGCTTCAACGCCGTGACCACGGTGCTTCGCACCACGTTCACCCCCGACACCATCGGCGCCCTGGCAACGGTCGGCCTGGCTAATCCGCCTGCTGCCCTGGGCATTTTGGCCGCAAAGCTCGGTGCTGCGGTGGTGGACCTGGTTCCTCCGACCACGGTCAACCGGTGGGCCAGCGAGGCCTTCGACGCGGTGAAGGCCAACGTCAAGGACAACGAAGAGCTCCTGGACGTGTCGACGATGATCAACTACTGGAAGACCACGGCTGCGCACGGCTCGTACACCAACGACGCCGCGACCACGACGGGGGCGAACTCGACCCTGTATGTGGCGCAATGGTTTGCAGCGTTGGCCAACGATCTCGCCGGTGACACGTTCACTCCGTACAACGCGGACGGGCTCCTGAACTACGACTCCGCCTCCCCGGTCTCTGGTGTCCCGGTGCCGTCCGTGCCCAGCTCGACCCCGGCAGTGTCGTCGTCCGAATCGCAGACAAACGAGCCCTCGACATCCTCGTCGGCGCCGGCGCTGCCGACGTTGTCTCGCCCCGCACTCACTGACAACGGTTCATAACATCCCAACCCATTCCCCACGGGGCTTCCCGAGGAGGGAGAAGGAATCTTGTTGAACGACAACACCGATGACTGGTTCGATGACTTCGCTCCACTATCAGCCGACCCCACGGCCGCCGAGGACCAGTCGGCCGCATCTGCCGCACCAGATGCCGCCGACGTAGTGGGCAGCTCCGATCCCTCCGGAGACGAGCCCACGCGCGAGATCCCGGTGGTGGCGACCGACCGCGCCACCGCCACCACCGGGACACCCACCGAACCGGCCACCGACGCTGCAACCAGTCAGTGGGCATGGATTGCCGCACCAGAGCAACCCCCGGCCGCCGGCGGTTACGTCGATGACTTCACCCCCTACGACACCGAAGCATCAGAGCCACAACGGTTCCCGATGGACTACGCAACCCCTGCTGTGCAGCCGGTGGGTTCTGGCACCCGTCCTGCACCCCGCCGCAGATCCAAACGCGGCTACTTCATCGCCGCCGCGCTGCTGGCGTGCGTGCTTGTCGTGGCCGGGATCGGCGCACTGCTGGCCTTTGGCGGCGGCGGCAACTCCCCGACGACAGACATTCCCCAAGCCACTCCGCAGAGCACGGTCAGTGTCGGCGCGCCTGCAGCACCAGTGGCACCGGCCCAGGATGCGGACTGCCCCAACCGCAGCGAGAACGGCGTCACTACCGGCCGAGACCCGGGCGACACGACCAGCGGCCCGGCAGTAATCAAAGCGTTCGAACACGCCTACTACGTCGAACGCAACGGCGCCAGAGCCCGCAGCTACGGCACCGAGCTGGCCCGAATGGGCACAGCAGCATCGATGCAAGCGTTCATCGACACCCAGTTGCCGCCGGGCACGACGTACTGCACTCGCATCACCGATCGCGGCGCCGGCCTGTTCTCTCTCGAACTGAGCGAAATCCCGCCTGGCGGAGGAGAACCCCTGCTCATTCGCCAGCTCGTCCAGACCGCCGAAGTCGAGGGCCGCACCCTCATCACCGCGATCACCAAAGACACCAACCAATAGCCGCTAGGTCCACTGTTCGACAACCAACGAAAGGCATTACCGCTCATGCAAACTCCACGTCACGCTCTACCCGAGACGCCGTGCAAGGCCCCACTTTCACGCGATGCGCATATGCCGGTGCGTGCGCGGGCGATGGCCGCTGTGGTGGTGGCCGCGGTCGCGATGGGCGGCGCGGGCGCTCTCGCCGGCCCAGCGTTCGCCGACCCCGAGCAGGGTGGTGTCACCAGTGAACCGGCACCCGAACAGGGTGGCGTGATCGCCGAACCCACCCCGCCCGTGCCGGCTCCTGCCCCAGAGCCGGTGCCTGACTACGGCCCTGGCATTCTGCCGTCGCCGCAGTGGGAGACCGAACCAGTCATCTACACCGAACCGTCCGGTCCGCCGTCGACTCCGTACACCCCGCTTCCGCAATCGGCACCAGCAGCTCCTGCGCCCGCCCCGGCACCGGCAGCTCCCATCGCCCCGATCCTGGTCAAGGACCCAGCAGCGGAGATCCGCGCCGGCAACGTCGTGTTCGACCGCCCGGACGCGGTGTCGCCCGAAGTCGCGATCACCGTCAACGAGTACATGGCCTACTTCGAGGCCGAAGCCGCGCAGTACTTCGAGTCCATCGGCTTTCCCCGCGATGAAGCTGCACGCCGGGCCGCAGCGGCGGCAGCTGGCGCGGGCGTCGGCGGACTTGCCGGAGCGTTGGCCGCCGGTATTCCGACCGCGATCTTCTTCGGCATCGTGGGCGGTGTCGGCGGCGGCATCGTCGGCTCCTTCGTGCCGCCCACCCCGTTCAACATCCTGCCGGGCATCGGCATCGGCGCTGGTGCTGGCGCTGCCCTGGGCTTTGCTGCCGGCGCAGCCGCCGGAGGCTCAGCAGGCGCTCTGGCCGGTGGCCTGTTGGGGTGGGCGTTGGGCTTCGGTGACCCCAACGCGAACCCGGCTGCCCCCTGGGCGCCGGCACCACCGCCGCCGCCCGCACCGCTGCCCAACCCCGAAGGCGATCAGTACCAGCTGGTCTTGGACGCGCCCGCCGCCTCCGATGCGGGTCTGCCAGCGGTCGACTACACCGTCGACACCGAGGGTGATGTGTCCTTCTCCGCAAATGTGGCTGGCATTCCGCCAATCAACGTCGGTTGGTCCGCTGAGCAGGCCGAGGCCCCGCTGCAGGCGCTGGGCCCGCTCGAGCAACCCGCCAAGGACGCGATTGCCGGGGCCACCAAGCAGATCGGTGACGGACTCACGTCGGTCATCGACGGCCTGCACATCGCCTACCCGCAGACCCAGCCAGCCCAGTAGCCCGTCATCGAGCCCGGGCGTCGGCCACACACAAACACCAACCCGAGAGGGAGATTCATGACAGCGACCAACAGCCCGTGGGGGTGGCTCGACGACAGCGAGCCCACTCCCGCCATGGTGGTGCCGCTTCCGCAACGGACTCGATCGACGCCCACGGTGGCCGTGATCGGAGCCGCTGGGGGAGCGGGGGTCAGCGTCTTGTCGGTGTTGGTGGCCGACGCCCGCGCCCGAGCTGGACAACAGGCGCTCTGGCTCGATGCCGCAGCCACACCGGGTGATGTCGCCACCCGCATCGCATCACCCGACGCGGCCAGCGAATACAGCGCCGGCGGTGCACTGCTGCGCCGCACCGAAGGACTCGATGAGATCCCCGCACACAGCATCCCGGCTGGCGGGTCGGTCATCGTCGACGCCGGCGTGGTGGGCAAAGGGTCAGCCTGGTTGACCTCCGACACCGCCGTGGTGCTGGTGATCGCGGCCAGACCCGACACCGCCAACCGGTCCCGGTCCGGACTGCAGATGCTCGCCGCCGCCGGCATACTCACCCGCGCCACCGCCGTGGTGGCCTGCCTGGACCCGTGGGCCAGCCACCTCGTCGGACAAAGGCTCGTGCAGTCCCTGACCGCCCGCATGGGCCGAGTTCTGCTGTGGGACTACGACCCCCACCTGGGCACTGGCGGCCCGATCGACCCCACCCGGCTCGCCTCCTCGACCACCACAGTGGTCGAGGATCTCGCGGGCCTACGGAACACCGAGACCGAATATGAGATCGCTGCGGAGGCCAACTCATGAGCGCCGCCTACGACCACTACCCGCCCGAACACACACCACCGGGAACCCTGACGTGGCGACGCGAGCCGCTGCCCGTCACCGGCCCCTACCCGCCGCTGTTCGCGGTGATGGGCGCGCACGGCTTCGCCGGCACAACCACCTTGGCGCAGATGTGGGCACCGGCCGCCGACACCGGAACGTCCTGGCCCGCCCACCACACCACCACCCAACTGGTCATCGTCGCCGCCCGCGGCACCCTCGACGGTATCCGAGCCGCTGCCAACGTCTTACGCGCCGCTGACCGCGGCGACATCCCTGACGGAGTGCGCGTGTGCGGACTCGTCGTCGTGGCCGCGCGCCCCGGCAACTGCCCCAAAGAAATCAGTCGCTACGCCAACACCGTCTCCGAACTCGTACCGCACCGCTACAACGTCGACTGGTGCGAGCCGCTGATGTGCGCACCCGAATCCCACCGCCTCCCGGTCTGGACACCGCCACGGCCCGACGAACTGCCACCACCGAAAAAGGCCCAGTTCCCCGACGTCGTCCCCAAACAGATCGCCGCCGTCGGACAACAGATCTGCACCGACCTACTCAACGACCACAAACCCAGCCACACCAGCTCGGGGGTGCGGCCATGAGTTTGTGGGAGTGGTTCATCTGGGGGGCCATGCTCCTCGCGACACTCACCTTGATCGGCGTCAGCGCCATCTTTGGGTGGGCCGTGCATAGGGGCTGCGACACCCTGTCTCCCAAGCAAGGGACCCGCCTCACCTGGACCCTCCTCGGCTCATTCTTCGTTGCCATATCCGCCTCAGTGACCGGCATTCTTGCCGGCGTCTGAACCTGACAAAACACCCCGCTATCCCACCCAAGTGAAGGAGAACACCATGAAAGATCTACTCGCCCAGACCAACACCCAGATCGCCCTGTACCTAAGCGAAGGCCCAACGAACCCCAGTCCGGCACCACCTCCGGGGTCGGACAAGTTCTTGACCATCGTGTCCTGGATCGGCTGGGGCGCCACCCTCGCCGCGATCGTGGCCCTGGTCGTCGCCGGCGCTCGTTTCGGATTCCAGAAGTCCCACGGCACCGCATCAAACGAGGAAGCCGGGAAAGTCGCCTGGACGCTCATCGGCTGTGTCCTAATCGCCATCTCAGGAAGCCTCGTCGGGGCCCTGGTCGGATAACCGTTCTCCCACACCACGAATCGAGAAGGAACATGCATGAGCACCGTGATAGCCGAAGGCATCACCCGCGACGACCTCAAAGAGTTCTGGACGGCGCTGAACTACCTGCTGTGGTTCGGGTGCGTGATCGCCATCATGCGGATCATGTGGCTCGGCGGGATGCTCTACGAAGCCCGCAAAACCGGGAACACCGACGGAGTGACGGGCATCGCCACCCAACTCATCGCCCTGATCATCATGTCCAGCTCCGTCGGTATCGCCACCGCGTTGCTGGCCTAGCCATCCTCATGGCCCTGGTGGCAGGGCTGATCGGCTGCGGCTCATCCGAGGACACACCGGCCACCAACAGCAGCGGCTCGCAGGTCCAGGTCGCCCCGGCCGCCCCGCCCACCGAGCTGCGGTGGGTTCAGTTCGCGGGCATGACCATTCCCCAGGCCGCCGAAGGACCCACCTCCAACCCGCAAGCCCTGGCCCCCACCGGGTACGCCCACAACGGGCCCGGTGCTGCGCTGGCCGCGATCTCCTCGACCATCCGGATGTCAGTGGCCGACGATGACCAGTGGGCACTGATCGCCGGTGCGCTCGCTGCACCCGGCCCCGGCCGCGACGCCTGGTCGATCGAGCGGTCCCAGATCTCCATCACCAGCGACGTCCCCGCCGGTCAAGCCCCGACGGTCCTGGGTTACACGGTCACCGAGTACACCCCCGAGCGGGCGGTCATCGCGATCATCACCCGCCAACCCGATCAATCGCTCACCTCGACGACCACCACCGTCGTCTGGACCCCGCCAGGGGATTGGCGGCGACTGATCCCGGATCCACAGACCTCAACCGCCAACCCGGTAGCCGTCCTCGATTCCGTTCCACCGCAGATGATTCCGCTACCCGCCTGACCGTGGCCCTGCACCCACCGCTGAGGAGAACACCATGATGGGAACACCACCCCTAGCCACCGCGCCCCACTACGACGACGACCCAAATGCGCCTCAGCCCTGGCACCGCCGGCCCTGGGTCATTGTCGCGGCCCTGGTCGTGGTGTCCCTCGCCATCGCCACCGCGACCTGGTGGGGACTACGCAGCAACGACGACCCCACACCCGCACCGACGGCCCCAGCGACGAGCCCGCCCCCGGTCAGCAATGGGCAGCAGGGATACCTCGCCGACACCGTCGACCGGTACGGAAACCAGATTCGTGTGCCCCGTGACCCTGCTGGCCTACCTCTGCCACAGATCGGGACCAAAAACGCGCGTGGCCTCAATGACCCGGCGGCAGGCGTGCAGTGGCAACAAGTCTATGGCTCCGGTGCGGCATTGTTCTCCACTTCGGACGGCCCCACCAGTATCAGCATTGATGGTCTTGCTCAAGGGATTGCAAAGACACCACAAGGGTCTGTCATCGCGGCAAGCCAGATTCTCGCCCGCCTCTACTACGGCCCTGCACCGGTCCGCGAAGCGGCGTTGAGCCAACTCGTACTCGGGCCACCTGAGGCCAAAACAACACTGCTCGGCCTCGAGCTTCCTGACCGTCAGATGCCTGCCACAAGGTTCATTCGAGTCGATCAGCAGTACACCGATACGTTCTCGCGGATTTCGCTCGCGACGGGACCAAAAGTCAGCTCTGACTACGCCTCCGGCGAGTACTACAGCGTGAGCACGGTGACGATGGTGTGGGAGGACGGGAAGTGGAAGTACCGGATACCCGACGAGGGACTAACCCGGGCCACCGGGCCCACGCCCGTTGAGTCAGTTGCAGGGTGGACCCGATGGTGAGTCTGGCTCCACGCAGTCACCCAGTAGTCACTGGCCGGGCCGGGCGACGATCGCGGAAGGCCGCTCGGCGCATGCCGATCTGGCTTCGCAGGGTGGCCGTTACTGCGGTCATTGCCGCCGTGTTTGTCGTAATCGTCCCCTCTGCGGAGACAGCAGTTACGGGGCCGGGCGTGGCCCACGCGGTGGACGTCTGCGACGCCGCTGGAGCTGTCATCGCTATTGGCGATGACATCTGTGAGGGAGTCGCCTCTGTCGGTGACGTTGCTGGCGCGGTGAGTGATCCGGCAGGGACGGTCAAAGACGCTGCCAATGACGGTTTTAAGTCGATGACTGAGTCGTTGGTCAATGGCTTCTCGAAGATGATCCAGCAGTCGTTGACCTGGTTTATCCAGTTGCCGACACCGGCTGCCAATCAGTGGGATCCGGTGCAGGAGATTCAGCAGTGGACGGTGCAGATCCAGCTGTTGGGTCTTGCTGCGTCGATTGTCGCGGGCGGGATCCGGCTGCAGCTGGCGAAGCGTCAGGCGGTGTACGCCGAGGGCGAGGAACTGTTCTTCTCGTTGCAGCGCGCGGTGTTTGGGGCGTGGATGTTCGGCGGCATCATGATCGGGTTGACCGCCGGCGTCGACAAGATTTCGACGAAGATTCTCGAGCTGTCGGTGACCGATGGGACTCCCGTCGAGGCCGCCAAGAACATGTTCGATGTCGCGAACATGATGGGCTACCTCGGCGTCGGCCTGGTCTTCGTCATCGCTGTGGTCGGGATCTTGGGTGCTCTGCTGCAAGCGATCTTGCTGGTGGCCCGCCAGTCCATGTTGATCGTGGTCGTGGCCATCATCCCGATCATCGGTGCCGCGTCGGGAACGAAGATGGGCAAGAACGCTTTCAGTAAAACCATCTCGTGGACCATCGCCCTGCTGCTGTGGAAACCGGTGGCCGCGTTGACCTATTCGGTCGCGTTCATGCTCGCCGGAACCAAATCTGACGACGGCGCCCAGATCCTGTACGGCGTGCTGCTGCTGACCTTGGCGGCGGCGGTGCTTCCGATGCTCACCAAGTTGGTGTCCGGTGGCATGGCCATGTCCGGCGGCTCCGGACTGCAGGCCGCGATGATGACGATGGGTGTGGTCGCCGCAGGCGGCTCGATCGCCGCTGCCGGTGCCGGGGGCGGCGCGGGAGCAGGAGCCGGAGCAGGGG
>NZ_AYTE01000038.1:0-14448 GCF_000506245.1 Williamsia sp. D3
GGTTCCCGGGGCTGGCCGGGGCCGGGACACCGGTGGATTTCGCCGAGCTGATCGCGGGCAAGAACGCGCTGGTCGACCATCTTCGCGGCGCGAAGTACCTCGACCTGGCCGCCGACTACGGCTGGGAGATCGTCTCGGGAACCGCCGTCTTCGCCGGTACCACCGACGCACCGGTGCTGCGGGTCGAGCAGGGCGCCGGTGGCTCGCGGGTGATCGACGCCGACCAGTACCTGATCGCGACCGGCGCCGCGCCGTGGGCGCCGCCGACCGACGGGCTCGCGGACGTAGGGTATCTGACCTCGACCACCGCGATGGAGCTCGACGTCCTACCGGGGTCGCTGATCGTGGTGGGCGGCAATGCCATCGGTCTTGAACAGGCACAGTTGTTCGCCCGGCTCGGCACCCGGGTCACGGTGATCGAGGCCCTCGAGCGGCTGGCGCCGTTCGAGGAACCCGAGATCTCCCGGGCCATCGAGCAGGTGTTCGCCGACGAAGCCATCACCGTGCTTACCGGCGCCACCCTCGACAAGGCACTGGCCGAGGGCGGCGAGAAACTCGTCACCGTCCGCACCGCCGACGGGGCCACCACCGAACTGCGGTCCGCCCAGCTGCTCATCGCCACCGGCCGCCGCCCCAACACCCCCGGGCTGAATCTGGTGGCGGTCGGGGTACGCACCGACGACCGCGGCGCCGTCGTCGTCGACGCCCATCAGCGCAGCAGCAACCCGCGGATCTGGGCTGCGGGCGACGTGGCCGGCGGCCCCCAATTCGTGTACGTCGCGGCGGCCCAGGGCACACTCGCCGCCGACAACGCCCTCGGGCACGCCGGCCGCACCCTGGACTACACGGCGCTACCGCGGGTGACATTCACCAGCCCGGCCATCGCCGCGGTCGGCCACACCGACGCCCAAGCCACCGCAGCCGGAATACGGACCGAGTCGCGGCTGCTCACCGGTGCGAGCGTGCCGCGGGCCCTGGTCAACCGGGACACCCGTGGTGTGGTCAAACTCGTCGCCGAGGCCGGGACCGGGCGGGTGCTGGGCGTGCACGCCGTCGCCGAGGGCGCGGGGGATCTGATCACCGCCGCCGGGTACGCGATCACCGCGGGCATGACCCTCGACCAGCTCGCCCGCACCTGGGCGCCGTATCTGACCATGGCGGAGACGCTGAAACTCACCGCCCAAACCTTCACGGCCGACGTCACCAAGCTGTCCTGCTGCGCGGGCTGAGGACCGGACCGGAGCCGTCATGAACACGCCGGTGATGACCATCGGAGACCTGGCCCGCCGCACCGGGGTGCCGGCGAAGGTACTGCGCCGCCACCACGACCTGGGCCTGATCTACGGCCTCGGCCGCAGCCGGGCCGGATACCGGCTCTTCGACGAACACGCGCTGTGGTGCGTCGGGGTCATCACCACCCTGCGCGCCCTGGGCCTGAGCGAGGCCGAAATCCGTCAGCTCGCCGCCACCTGCGACGACGCCGCCTGGCCGGTCGGACCGCAGCTGGCCGAACTGCTGGCCCGCTCCCGGACCCGGATCGAGGCCCGCATCCGCGACCTCGACGGGCAGCGCCACCGCATCGACGAGTTCGAACACCGCCACCACGACGCGTTGACCCGGGGCGACCCGCCACGACCGGGCCGCCGCCTCGCCGTGGAGCCGGATCCGAGGACATGCGGCTGCGGCGCTTGACCTTCCATGCGGTGGCAAGCCCGACACTCGATCCCACACCCGCGACAACATGCTCCGAGAGGACACCGCCGATGACGACCAACCCGTTCGCCACCACCATCGTCGACACGCTGTTCGACTCCACCGCCAACGCGGGAACGAACCTGATGGGCATCGCGATGCGGCTGCTCGCGGCCGGTGAACCGATCACCATCGAACAGCTCGCTGCCGCCGTCGGCGCCGACGTCGCCGACGTCGAGAACGCGCCCGCCGCCGCGGACATCGAATACGACGACCAGCACCGCATCCTCGGCTGGGGCCTGACCCTCAATCCGACCCCGCACCGGTTCGCCGTCGACGGCCACCAGCTCTACACCTGGTGCGCCGCCGACACCCTGCTGTTCCCCGCCATCATCGGCCGCCCCGCCACCGTCGAATCCAACTGCGCCGCAACCGGAACCACCATCGCGCTGACCGTCGACCCGGCCTCCGGGGTCCGCGGCCTCGACCCGGCCACCACGGTCATCTCCGTACCCGGCCCCGACGAACTCGACCCGACCCGGGTCCGCGCCACCACCTGCAACCCCGGCCACTACTTCGCCACCGCCGTGGCGGCCGCCGACTGGCAGGGCCGGCACCCCTCCGGGCTCGTGCTGCCCGTCGCCGACGCCTACGCCCAACTGCGCCCGATCAGCGACCGCGTCCTCATCGCCACCGAACCACCACGCTGCTGCTGACACAACCAGGCCACAGATGTGCCCGGCTATGCCCCCAGCACCCTCCCCGACGGTGGTAGCCGGCGGTCAGAACAAGGTGTCGCGGACCCGCAGCGGCCGGTACCCGGTGGGGCCGAGCTGGGCCAGTTCGGCGTCGATGTCGACCTCGATGGCGCCGAAGAAGTTGATGTTCTCGCTGTGCGCCGGGGAAAGGTGGGCCAGCACCTCGTCGTCGATGCGCCGCCCGCCGCGGCGCATCTGCTCGACCGCGAGTCCGTAATACTCTGTGGTCCACGCGATGACGGCGTTGGTGGCCAAGGTCAGGCACCACGCCTGTTCGGTCTGGCCCTCGAGGTGCCGCGCCCGCACGGTCCCTTCGTGGGCGTAGAGCAGGTCACGGCGCAGCGCGTGCAGGGATTCGCCCTTGTTGAGCTGGCGGGCGATCTTGCGCCGATAGTCTGGGTCGGACAGATACCGGGCGGCATAGATGGTGCGCCGCAGCGCCCCGTACTCCTTGAGCGCCGCCGCGAGGGCGTTCTGCCGCCCCGACGCGGACAGCTTGCCGACCAGCAGGGACGCTGTGGCGTGTCCGAACTTCAGCGATCCGGCCAGCCGCAGCAGGTCGTCGTAGTGCTCGGCGATCAGGTCGAGGTTCAGCTTCCGCGTCAGCAGCGGCCCCGTGTGCGGGAACCGGCCTCGATCTCGGCCCGCGGGCCCGGCCGGTACAGGGTGATCCGGCCCAGGTCCCGGATCCGCGGCGAGAGCTGGAGCCCGAGCAGATCGAACAGCCCGAAGTTCACCAGGGTGACCCCGTGGGTGTCGGTCGCGTGCTCGGTGATCGGCAGATCCGTTGCGTTGCCGAGGATCTCGTCGAGCACATAGTGCGCTTCCCGGCGGGTGGCGACGATCACCTTGGTGCCGTAGGTGGCGTGCTGATCGGTGACGTGGGTATATGGCGACAGCCCCTCGTTGGCGAAGTAGCGGCTCAGCGCTCTGGCGGTGACCGACTTGCCGCGGGTCGGGAACCGCTGCCCGTCCGACGAGGACAGGGTTCCGGCACCGAAAGCGCTGGTGAGCGGCAACCTTCGGTGGTAGTCGACGAGCGCCAGGTTCGCCGCCCGCAACGTCTCCTCCCGCACATACCACTCCGACGTCCACGCCAGGATGTCGTAGGAGATCCCGCAGGCCTCCGCCATCGGCCGAATTGTCGATTGGCGTGGCCTGGCCGGCGCAGCTGCACGAGTTCTACGCGCTTCACAACGGTGAAGCCGAGGGCTGCGTAGACGCAATTCCCGGCTCGATCCTTCCCGCGCACGAGCTCTTCGGCGTCGACCGAGTCGCTTCCGATCACGCGATGATGATCGAGCGCTGGGCGGCTATCGCGAATGGCGACAATGATTTTCGCCCAGGTGGATACGGCAACATAGTTGCACGCCACCCGACGGCAGGTAGCCGTGTAGACGCCTTCATTCCTGAATACATCCCGATCAGCGGGGCCGACAGCTACTACTACTTTTGCGACATCCGGCCCGGCGACCATCACGGCTGCATCCGTGCCTACGACCGCAACGACGCCGACCAGGCTGGCCCGAAATGGTCATCCATCGACGACATGCTCGCCGCCGTGAGGGCGAGCATCACAAACAGAACCCCACTCGATGGATGGAAACCGACGATCCGCAACGAAGCGGTCATCTGGAAGCCAGCAGCGGCGTTATAGAGCCCGGTCGCCTCTCGTCACTGGTGACGAAATGCGCTGTGGCGCAATCTGTCACGCCGATAAGATACCTTATGTCAAGTAAGCTTGACAATTCGCTGGTAGGGCCTCTGGCGCGCGTATGTGTCGGTGGTCGACGGAGTCATAGGCGTCCTGTCGAGAAGTTCACGGGACGATTCGAAGTCGAGCGTTGCTTAATGTGGTCAGTCCCAGTGAATTGAGTTGTGCGGTGAGTGAGTACCTCCCGGGTGTCAGTGCCTCTCCGCCGGCGACTTGCAGGTGGCCGGCGATGGTGACTGCGGAACCCGGCGCGATGTCAGCAAGCGATGTGCCGGGCGAGTACACGTAATTAGCTGGGCACTCGTTCGCCGCCACACCAACTGCCGGATATAGATTATGTCAGGCTAAGGAGCCGAAACGCCTGGTGGCCCGAGTGTTTCAGATTCATTCCGGCCGCCCGTGCGATGCGCACGCATTGCCTCATCTAGCGCCACGTCGCTACCACAGTGATCGGCGCGCGTGGCTGTATCGGTGTTTGCGAGGTACTGCTAGCAGTTCGGCGCCCATCGCTGATGCGACGGTTTCTGCCGCATCCTCTTCGAGGCCCCACTGAAGCCGCGACGGGGATCCGTCGTAGCTAATGTAGATCCGGGAAGGCGGCCCGGGGCGAACAGCGACAGACCTGATTCCGCGGAAGTCACTTCCGAACCAGATGTTGCGAAGGGCATCTTGGCGGTCGTCGGGCATGCGGATTTGGAAAAACATCCCCGGATACCGTTCCTTGGTGTCCAACGCGTCGAACACGTCTGCCGGGGGGACGGTTATTCCGACCCTTATCTGTGGATCTCTTTCTGGGTCGGTGCCGTATACCGTGGCGATCCAACGCTCCTCGTGGTAAATCCTCTGCACGAGCCTTTTGAAGGTGAGAGCATCCACATCGCGATTGAGAACCAGCGACATCTTGCGTTGGGCCAGCTGCGCAGACAGGGCGAGCATGAATCTGTCTTGCGCTGATGTCCATCGCCTGAAACGACTCGCATCGTTCTCGGATACGAACTCGTCGACAAGCTTTCGTAGATACGCTGGCCGGTTAATCTCCTTTACGAACTTCTTTTGCGATTCGTAGAGGAGCTTAGTTAGTGGAAAGATGTCTCCGGCCTCGTCGCTAAGAGCCAGTGCGTCAATGTAGTCGTCGCGGCGAGCGCGATGGTCGATGATCACCGGAGGTAGGCGGTGACGCGCAAGTATGAGGTTGACCAGGAGGCGTGCCACCCGTCCGTTGCCATCATCGAAGGGATGAAGGTTGGCAAACCAAGCGTGGGTAATCGACGCAAGTAGTGAGGCGGGGATGCTTTCGCTTCTATTCACCCAGGCTACAAGCTGTTGCATTGCCACTGGGATATCTTCGGGCAGGGGTGGTGTGTGGTCAGATCCCGATATCTCGTTTGGAAGATCTTTGTAGCGACCTGCAAAAGATTTACCTGGAACGGTGTGACGATGCAGGTCGCGGATATCAACTTCGGTCAGCGGCCTCCCACTTTCCATTCCACGTAAGATATTTTGCGCGAGAACCCGCGCATTGTTAAGACCTAGGATGTCGAGTTGCTTTGGTTCGCGCGTTATCGCGGTGGCGAGCATTCCACGGGAAAGTGCATCTAGAGCTTCCGTCGCTGCCGGTGAGATTAGAATCTCTGATGTTTCCTTGAGGGAGGACGCTCCCGCGAACTCGATCGCGTTGCTTTCGTGAATTTCACGATCCTTCTGCAACCGGTCAACTTGCTGATCGAGCCCCCGCTGCTGCAACTTGGCTGCGGCTGATGCGATCCCCCGCCGCAACCCCGCTTCGCGCGCCAGAAGTAGAGCGACACACTCCTCGACGGCCTGGTCGTCGGGAAGAGAGTACGGACATTCACGAAGCTCGATTTTAATGCTATTCCAGGAAGTGTCGGTCGCCACTTCTCCCTTTCCGAGCCGCGCCATGTCACATCAGGTCTTTTCTATGGTCGATCGCTTGCAACCTCAGGGAGCGCAACCTCGATCCGTCGGTCACCGAGGACCGCGCTCAGCGTGATGTCGGTGGCGCCGGCTGCGGTGAGGTAGTTCGCGAGCGTGGACAGCAGAACGTCGCCTCGTGACTCCAATCCCGACACCGCGGCTTGCTTGATACCCATGCGGTTTGCGAGTTCGGTCTGTGTCAGGTGCGCTGCTTGGCGCACCGCCGCTAACCCCATTGCGTGGGCTCGGTCGGCCTGGTCCATCTCGACCCGAATCGCTGTCACGCGCTCGGTCGTTGCTGGATCCTCCAGCATTCGGGCAAGCCGGTCGTTACCCCGCACGAAACGTTCAGCCATCACCGATCACCTCCTCGTCCTTGGTCTGCATCAACCATGCCTGTACCGCAGCGTCGGCACGCGGGCCGACGCTGTCGTAGAACACGTCCCCCATCCGCGCCTTGTCGCCGGCAAACAGCGCAACCACCGCCCGGTTGTCGTCGGTAAACCACACGATCAACCTGACCGCGATGCCCTCGCGGAACGGGTGCGCCACCCGCCAGACCGGAAACCGACGGGACTGGCGTACCCGCTTCAATGTCGCCGTCTCCTCGGTCGGCGGCTCGGTGAGCTCGTCGAGCACCTTCAATTCCGCCAGGATCAAATCCAGGCGTTTCCGCTGCTCGGGGTCGGTTTTGGCGGCCTCTTCTAGCCGATCCAAATAGGCGTCAAGTTCGCCCGACCAGTCGATCAACACACCTCTATATTACCTCAAGGCAATATTGCACGCAAGCGATATCCTCGTCAGGTGGCACACCGGCCCCGCCTCCGGGCGGTGTGTCACCGTGCAGATCTTTATGACCGACGGATCAGCGCCGCCTTCATGTCTCGGGTAACTCGTGCATCCTGTGGTGATGACGCCGGAACCACTACCCGATGACGACCACTGGCGCAGGCAGATTTTGGCGCGAATGAACCGAGCGGAATCTGTGCTTGAACGTATCGAGTCGCAGGATGACCCGTACTCGGTCGAACCCTTGAGTGATCTTGCCGGTGATCGAGAACAGATCCCCGATTTGTTTGCGGATACCCTTGCGACCCGGCGCCTCAAAGTGGCCGTTGATTACCTCGCGGGAGTTCGCGATCTGGTGAGCGGCGGTACGCACTTCTACGCTCCATTTGCGCTACTACGGGCGGTGATCGAGTCGGCGGCGGCGGTCGTTTGGCTACTGGAGCCAGACGACCGGAAAATAAGGTTGCAGCGACTGGTTGGCATGCACATTCACGATACGAACAACGCGAAGGCGGCAGCGTTCATGGTTCCGGAGGAGCTTCGCGAGAAGTCGGGAGCCGACAGCGAGGATTCGGATCGCGATGCCGGGATTAAAAAGATGGTGGCTGACTCAGGGTCCCCTCGGGGAAAGTGCAAATTTCCTGACTACACGCCGCTGCTGAAGGGCATCGACGATCTTGCGGGTGAGCCCGCATCGCTACTCCTGGCCTGGCGGGTGGCGTCGGGGTTTTCACACGGACTTAGCTGGGCGACTGTCGGACTGATGCCCACGTCGAACAGCGAGCAAATCGGCCCGACGCTGCACCGAGCCGAGACCTCTCCGAACTACCGCCTGGTTTCAAACCTCAGTGGCACGGCAGTGCGGACCATTGAGCGTGCTCACTTACTGTTTGAGGTCCGTCGAACAGTCGAGTATCAGGGGTTCAGGCCCCTCTTCACGCGCGACTAAAGGTGTTCTGCCACGCGGTTTTCGGGTTGAGTCGCGGCAGGTCCCCTTCGTGGGCTGGACGAAACGATCCACCGGTGTGATATGGACGTCGGTCGTTACGCGGCTGACCAGGAGGGCTATTGGTCGTAGTGCGATAGTGCTGACGCAGCGTCGCGGTACAGAGTCGTCGGGATTGCGGCGGTTGCGGGCCGTCGTGAGGTAGCCAAACCGAGGTTAACTTGGCACCCAGGACTCTCGGTAGAACTGTTGTGCCGCTACCAATAATTATCGTTATGTCAAGTAAACGTGACAACGCGCGCTGGTGGGCCTTCTTGTTTGCCGTGCGCGGTCACCTACAAGGAGTTTGTGCATGGCGGTCGTGTGTGATCGAACGGCTTAGAGGATGAGTTTGCGTAGGTGCCCGCGTAGTTCGGTGTCTTTGTCGCCGGATGCCATGCATGCTTGATGGAGGGCTTCTACTGCGGCGCGAAGCGCTGGTGCCTGGCCGGTGGCTGCGATGGCGGCGACAGCGAACGCTGCATGGTGACGCGGGTGGGAGTCGCTGTAGGCGAACGGTTTGGTGAGTGCCCGGTGGAGGGTGGGGTAGCTGAACAACGCGAGACCTCGCCACTGGGGCTGTGTCGGGTCGGGTTCCTCGCGGATGCGTTCGTAGTGGTCCTCGAGATCGACGGGTTGGTTCTGGGCCGCGCCGGCGAGTGCGTCACGAATCCACTGCGTGTCCATCAGCTTGGTGTTGGTGCAGGCTTGCCCGGCCGCCCAGACGGCGATATGCCGCTGCGACTCAGGGTCTCGCTCGACGATTGCGGTGACGAGCTCAGGGTCTGCGGCGTACAGGTAGTTGCTTCCCGCGAAAGTGTGGATCGCGGCAACGGTCGGGTTGGTGGTGATCTGCAATGGTGTGAACTCGGGTTCCGTTGCCACTGTGACGAGCCCCGGCTTCCCTGTCTGCGCGGTTATCGTCCCGTATAGCAACGGTTCTGAGACCATGCCCGCAGGATCCGTGACCGGGGTATCGGGCTTGTTCCACAGTTTCGGTGCCCGCAGTTGCGTTCCATCGTCAGGCCACAGACGAAGCCTCCACACATCTCCGGGCTCTGTGGATCCCGGCCATCCGTAGGTGATGAAGCCCCGGCCGCTCACTTCCACGATGTAGCGTCCCGCCGGGACCGGGCACGTGGCTGGGTTAGACATGGGTGAGTCGATGTGCAGGACCTCATTGCTGTCCACAGTGAGGGGTCCCTCGCTGACCTGCTGCCACTGGACACGATCGTCTTCTGGTCGTTGGCCCCACACCTCGACGTCGACTGCGGTGTCGAAGTTGTTTTGGTGCGGAGTGAGAACCAGCATCGAGACGGTGTCGCTATGGCTCGGCGGTGCCTGCGTCGCGCGCGAGAGGAGCACGTCGTCGAAGTTGTCTTCGGGTTCGCTTCCGCGGACAAGGAATTGAGCGCCATCGACGGCCAGTCGGAGCGAATATGTTGCCAACGCTGGCACGAGCACTCCCCCAACTTGTCTGTCATCGCCAACCACGGACTAGGCCGCTGCGTGGTTATCGCTGCACGCAGCCGGCGACGACTGTCAGTGTGGCGGCCGACGACGTGGCAAGGTTGAGTGCCGTGAGGATTGCCGTTGCTTGGTACGTTCCCACTGACAAGGGCTCGCTGATGCGACTGAGAATGGGGACCGAGGCGCCGGCTGGCAGCGTCGGGAGTTGTCGTTCGTCGCCGACTTCGACGTAGAAGCGTGGCTCGACACTAGTCACGATGGTGATCGAACTGATGTCGCCCGCGATGTTGAGCCAGGCGTCCTCGCTGGTGTTTCGCAGGACAAACTCGAACTCGTGTCGCAGCACATCGGACTCGGTGAGTGTAGTTGCTGTACTTGCCCATTCAAGTTCGAGACCTGCGCGTCGGTCCTTGCGTGAGGGCAGTGGTGTGCGCGTATCGGGATCGATCCCGATACGGCGCACACCCTCGACATGCGTCGCGGTGAGCACCCACCAGGTGCCATCGCCCGCAGGAGCTGCCCACACTTCGCGCCGCGTAGCACGTCCGTGAGTCAGAGTGTCGTCGCGAACGATTCGCCATTGCTCGGTTGGGGCCCGGTCGAGGAGACCGCTGATGATCATTGAGGTGTCAGCGTCGGCGATGACCGTCTCCAGATCGGTATCGCCAGCCGCGACCAGGATGTGTTTCGGCACGCTGTCATAGTGGCCAAGCTGCCATGACTGAGGCTCCGCACTACGCATTGAACCGACAGTAGTCGTCGTCGCTGCCACCCGGCACGCAGGCACTTCGACGGCAATCAGCCGACAGGCTACTCACCCGTTGGATTGCACGGAAACAGTCGCTGTAAACCATTGCTGTAGGTACTTATTCTCCCTTTGCAACGCCGGATGAGCAGTCAGATACGAGACAAACCATTCGGTCAATCCGTCCCATGCAGCAAGGTCACCGGGCGGCACCAATGACCACCCCAGCTCCTCGAGCGTCCACTGCGCCTTGGCCGAATTCCGCAGCATCGAAGTAGTCACCCAGTTCGAGGCGGTATCGAGCCCTCCGCGAGCTACCGGCACAAGGTGGTCAACTGTGGGAAACAGTTCATAGAAAGCGAAGTGGGTCTTGCTCGTGTCCCAGTTTCGGTGGAACGGGAACTCATCTGGCAGCACAATCGACAGCAGCCGCAACGCCCCCGGATGAACCAGTTGAGTCCCGGTATACCGGTCAACGAACCCGTCCCGGAAGAACACCCGCATACAGTCCCGATCCGTGTACCTGCGGGCCACCTTGGCCACCGGCATGAACGGGTACCGACTCCTCAGTAGGGCTCGCGCGCCCTTTCCATCGTCCTGGTCGAGCGAGTTGCACACCAGCGCCAGGATCTCGGCCTTACCCCCGTCGCGCGAACTGGACTCCACAACACCGGATCTAGTAGGAGATGACATTATTCGACGAGTCGGGATCGGCGCTGGTTGATAGCACCGAGTACGTCAGAGGCACCCCGTGGATAAAGCCGCACCCGTTAAAGGTTTCGGTGCGCGATTGGCCGGCGGGCAGAGTGCCGAGGTATTGCGGTGGCCCACCCGCTACGAGCGCGGCCAGGCTGCTGGGCCCGGCGATAACGTTGTGCGCGGTGTCGGGGCCGTTGTTGGTGATCGTCAGGTAGCAGGCGTCGAAAGCCGAGGAAATAGCGAGCGCCAGGTCGGCACTGCCCGCACCGGCAGAACCGGTGTCGGGCGCGGCAGCGCCGGGTCCAGCACCCAACACCAGGCCGGTAGCCCCCGCCACCGCAACGATCCCGGCACCGATCGCGCGACAACTGATACCCATGCTCATGAGTCTGCCCCCTTGTTTCTGCACTCCGCCTCCACCCACAGACTCTACGTTTGCCGCGATACCGCGCGGAGCAGAAACGGCCGAAACAGTGTCACCTCGGGTCAACCGCCAACAATGAATATGTCAGTTAAAGGCGAGAGGGGACTATCCCGTTAACGGTGTTTCGGCCGTTTTCCATTAGTAGGTTTCTGATCCGGGCCAACGGTCCGCGAAGGTGATCGCGAAAGCGTTCAGAGCGGGCTTCCACCGTGTGATCCATCGTGCCTGACCTCTGCCGGTCGGGTCCAGCGAACGGGTCACCAGGTACAAACATTTCAACGCGGCCTGCTCGCTGGGGAAATGACCTCGTGCTTTCACCGCACGCCGGTACCGCGCATTCAGAGACTCGATAGCGTTGGTAGAGCACAAGACTCGCCGTATCTCGGTGTCGTAGTCGAGGAACGGGATGAACTCTGGCCAGGCGTTGTTCCACATCCGGATGATCGCCGGATACCGTGTGCCCCAGTTCTCGGCCAGGTCGTCGAAAGCAGCTCGGGCGGCGGGCTCGCTCGGTGCTGTGTAGATCGGCTTCAGTTCCCGTTTGAGCGCGTCCCAGTGCTGCCGTGCCGAGAGCCGAAAGGTGTTGCGGATTAAGTGCACGACACATGTTTGGACGGTGGTGGCCGGCCAGACGTTCTCCACCACCTCCGGCAGTCCTTTGAGACCGTCGCAGACCAGGAAGAACACGTCCTTGGTGCCGCGGTTGCGGATGTCGGTGAGCACGCTCATCCAGAACTTGGCGCCCTCGCCACCGGTGCCGGCCCACAACCCGAGTACGTCGCGGCGGCCGTCCAGACTCACCCCGATGGCGGCGTAGATCGGCCTGTTCGCGACCTGGCCGTCGCGGACTTTGACGACGATGGCGTCGATGAAAATCGCCGCGTACACCTCATCGAGCGGCCGCGCGGACCAGTCCTGCATCTCCTCGATCACCTTGTCGGTGATCCGCGAGATGGTCTCCTTCGAGACCGATGCGCCGTAGATTTCCGCGAAGTGCGCGCTGATCTCACCGGTCGTTAAACCCTTGGCGTACAACGATAAAACGATCTCATCCACGCCGTTGAGTCGGCGCTGTCGTTTCTTGACGATCTGCGGTTCGAAGGTGCCTTCGCGGTCTCTGGGGACTTCGATCGGTACCTGGCCGGTGGACTCGGTCAGCACCGTTTTCGGCCGGGTCCCGTTGCGGATATTTGTTGACTCCCGATCGGGCTTGGCTTGGTTCTTGTCGTGCCCGAGGTGCTCGGTCATCTCCTCGTTCAGCGCGGTTTCCAGGACCGTTTTGGTGAACTGCTTGAGCAGCCCATCCGGACCCGTCAACGACAGGCCCTGCTCCTTCGCCAACCGCACCAGCTCAGCTGCCGCCGCCTCCTCGGCCGACGGTGGTGTCGATTTCTTCTTCGTCACATCATCTAGTGTCGTCATCACGGCACCCTTCCCGCTGAGCATTCACCCAGCGTGTCGGGCCAAAACACCGATTAAGAAACAGTCCCGGCGAGAGGCTTGATTTGAGGTCTCTACGCGGCACCGGGGTCGACGTCGGCAGTTTAAAGGGCGCAGGGCGGCGAACCCCGGACTTTGCGCTGCGGTGACGATCGTGGTGATAGCCCCTGAGCTGCTTTGATTCGTTCGGTGGCCCCGGTGCGATGGGCGCGGTCGGCGTAGGTTGCGTGGGTGTTGCTGGCGATTAGCCCCACTGAGCGGTCGATGCCGTGGGTCGTTTTTGTAGTCCTCGGTGGTGAGGTCGTGGGTGGCGAGATGGCTGGCGGTGAGTTGGCGCATTCGAGCGCCGCATTCATGGCAGGCGACCGTCTCGCCGTCGTCGTCGAGGATCCCGTATAGGCCGTGGCCAGACCTGGTGGCGATGGGAGGAGTTGTCGTGGCGATCGTGCGCTTGCGTGCGCGTGTATGTACGGGGCACAGCCCGGTGTGCCACGGCCGGTTTGCGCAGTCGGGTACTGCGCAACGCACGAGTCGGCGTGGGTCGGTCGGATCGGTAACGGAGGCTAAGTGGTTGAGAACTTCGGTGGCCGAGATAACTCCGGTGCACGCGTCGGCGATCTCGTCGAGAACTGCGCGGACGGCGACCTGTAGTTGCTGCGCCGAAAGTCTCTGATTCCATCGGTCTGATAGCAGCGCGCTGCTTGCCTGATTTCTGTCGAGCCCGGCTTGAACGGCGAACTCCACCAGCATTTGTCGGATATCGATGTGGCGGACAGAGTGACGGGCTGCGGCGTTTGCGACGGTGTCGAGGAGGGTGTCGTGCTCGATCCCCGCCGAGAGGCAAGTGTGTAGTGCTGCGGCCACGTATTCCAGATCGGGCGGGTTTTGGCGGCTGTTGATGAGGCCGGCGATCGCAGCTGGAATCGTTTGTACGGGTAAGCCATTAACTAGGGCATTGTGGTGCCAGTCCAAATGATGGGTGGACTCGATCACCAGCACTCCGTTGTGACTTTTGCGGGCCTGTTTGGACATGAGGAGCTCGGGTCGGGTCTGCTGGGCTGCGGCGATGCCCAGCACGGTTAGGGCGGTGGAGTGTGCGACCACTGATCGGGCCGGGACTGTCTGCGACGGTCGCGTGCCACTGGGTGGGGCCAAGTGCTAGCCACCCGGCGCGGGCCATAATCACCGGATCATCATGGGGGTGGGTATCTCGGGCCCCGTCGTGGGCGAGGTACACCCCGCGCAGCACGGTGGTCAGTGTCCCGCGGTGGTGAAATTGGGCGATGTCCTGGCGATTGATCCCGAGGCGATGGCACTGTCCGGTGGTAATCAACGCCCACTGGTCTTGCGAGGCCTCACACAGCGCGCGGAATTTGACCTCTCGAGGATTCATCGCGTTGCGCTCGCCGCCGTCAGGAATCTGTTACCGGTCGGACGTGGCCGCGAGCTGTGCCAGTAGTTGGGTGCGGGCTCGGTTGAGCCGGGATTTGACGGTCGCGATACCGATGCCTTGGTGTTCGGCGATGTCGACGTAGCTCAGGTCGCCGAACTCGCGCAGCACCAACGCGGCCCGAAAGTCCTCAGGTAGAGCGGCGAGGGCGACGCGAAGTGCGTCGCGGTTAGCGATGTTGTCATCGAACCGCGGGGCTCCGGTGTCTGCAGGATCCGGCAGTGTTGGCGCCATGGCGAAAGATGGCACCGGTTGCCGTCGACGCCGACAGCTGACTGCACCCCACTGCCTGAACACCAAGGAAGGTCTCCCGATGCGACGACACCGCATTTTTGCCCTGCTCGGTT
>NZ_AYTE01000039.1:0-16065 GCF_000506245.1 Williamsia sp. D3
GACCGGGTCATGAAGGACCAGGAGAGGGCGGCCGCGGCCGGCGCGGACCGCGTGGCCGCGCCCGCCGACCACAGTTCTCGAAAGACGCCAAGTCGGCGATCACCCATGCGGGCGTCATCGCCCGAGAGGCGAACCGCGACATCACGGCCGAGGACGTCCTGCTGGGCATCCTCGCGACCGGCGACGCCGCATCCACGGCGTTGATCGAGTCGACAACCACGGTCGCGGCCTTGCGGTCCGCGTTGCAGCCGGCCGACGCCAAATAGACAGCCCGGAATTGTGCCCTTTTGGCGGGGCCCACCAGGGGTTTTGCTCGCCAAAAGAGCACACTATCGGAGGCCCCGGGGGGTCAGGCGATCAACAGGCCGGCCGCGGTGCCGATGGACCAGAGGAGCATGGCCAACCCGGTCAGTGCGAGTGCGGGGATGAGTGCCGGGCCGCCGGCGCCGGCCCGGACGGGTGCGTTGGCCTTGACGGCAAGCGGCGCGGCGACCAGTCCGAGCAACGCCCATGGGGTCGCGGCGATGAGCACCAGCGAGATCACCGACGGAATGACAACGAGGACGGTATGGAACACCCGCGTGCGTTTGTCGCCGAGACGAACCGCGAGGGTGTTCTTGCCCGACACCGTGTCGGTGGGGATGTCGCGGAGATTGTTGGCGACGAGAACGCCGCTCGAGTAACACCCGACCGCAATCGCGCAGAGAAGACCCACCCAGTCGACCGACTCGGCCTGCACGAACTGTGTACCGAGTACTGCGACCAGACCGAAGAACACGAACACCGCGACCTCACCGAAGCCGCTGTAGCCGTACGGGTTACGGCCGCCGGTGTAGTACCAGGCCGCTGCGATGCAGGCGAGTCCGATCAGGACGAGCCACCACGCACTCGCGAGGGCCAGTGCCAGGCCGGCGACGCCCGCGAGCGCAAACGCCGCGATCGCCGCGGTCTTCACCGACTTCGGGCTCGCCGCTTTCGACCCCACGAGACGCATCGGGCCCACGCGGTCGTCGTCGGTGCCGCGAATGCCGTCGGAATAGTCGTTGGCGAAGTTCACCCCGATGATCAACGCCACCGACACCACGAGCGCGAGCGCGGCCTTCCACCAGATGATCTGGTCGAGCCAGCCGGCGGCTCCGGTGCCGGCGATCACCGGTGCGATCGCGTTCGGGAAGGTGCGGGGTCTGGCTCCTTCGAACCATTGCGCTGCGGTAGCCATGAGAGCATCCTTGCGCACGGGCTCGACCCCGGTGTCCGCCGGACCCACTAGTGTGTAAGAAGCGACCCCGACCTGCAGGTTTGCCGTCGATCTGTTCATCATCAGCGAGGAAATGTGCCGTCAGTGACAGTAGCGCCGATCATCGGACTGCTGGGACCGGTGGCTGTTGCGGACGAAAACGGACAAAGGCGACCGGTGCAGGGCCTTCGCGCCCGGCGGTTGCTGACGGTGCTCGCGCTGATGCCCGGCACCCACCGATCGCAGTCAGCACTGATCGACGGGGTGTGGGGCGACGACCTGCCTCGGTCGCCGCAGTCGGCACTCCACACACAGATCTCCAGGCTTCGACCACAGCTTCCCGACGGCGCCATCGAGGTCGGGCCGAGGGGTTATCGACTCACGCTCTCCGCCGATGCAATCGATGTGTTTGTCGCGAGATCTCTTGTCGCCGAGGGGTCGACCCAGGCGCTCGACACCGCGGCGGCACTGTGGCGCGGGGATCCGGGTGAAGACCTCGGTGACGATGACCTGGCCCGCACCCTCCGCCAGACCGCTGACCGCGTCCACGACGACATCGTTGCCCATCGATCACGTAAAGCTCTGGAAGACGGCGACTTCGAGCTGGCGCGCTCGCTCGCCCAGCAACGATGCGACGCCGATCCACTCGATGAGTCCGCCCACACCACCGTCATCCGAGCACTGGCGGCTCTGGGCCGCGATGCGGAGGCTCTCGCCGTGTTCGCCCGCATCCGGCGCTCGCTGTCCGCCGAATTGGGCGCCGACCCGGGGCCGGAACTCGCTGCGTTGCATCAGCAACTGGTGAGCCGACAGGGAACCACCCCGGCGCCCGCACGTCGCGCGGCACCCGTCAGAGCGGTGGGCTTGTCGGCCGAACCGAACGAGTTGTTCGGCCGCGCTGCCGATGTCGCGAGGATCTGCCGGCTGTTCGACACCTCGCGCATGGTCACCGTGCAAGGACCTGGAGGCGCAGGAAAGACCCGTATTGCCAACAAGATCGGACACATCGTCGCCGGCGACGGCGCCCGTGTCTTCTTCGTCGAATTGGCGTCGGTTCGCGGTGACGACGACGTGCTGGCCGCGGTCGCGGGCACTCTCGGAGTCGGCGAATCCGACGTTGGTCCAGGCGGTCGGCCGAGGTTGGCGTACTCAGACCTGCGTGCGCGACTCGCCGACGCCCTGACCGCGGACACCCTGGTCATCCTCGACAACTGTGAGCACGTCATCGACGCCGCGGCGCGCATCGCGAGCGAGTTGATCGCAGCCGCAGACGGGGTGCGGATCCTGGCGACCAGCAGATCGCCGTTGCGGGTCAGCAGTGAGGTCGTCCATCAGCTGCCGACCCTCGATGTCGCCGAGAAGGGCTCGGCCGCAACGGATCTCTTCGTCGCCCGCGCACATGCGATCCGGCCGGATGTGGCGATCGACCTCGGTGAGGTCGCGGCGCTCTGCCGCGCGCTGGACGGTCTGCCGCTCGCGATCGAACTGGCCGCCGCCAGGGTCAGGACGATGACCGTCGGCGAGATCTCCCAGAGATTGACCGACCGCTTCGCGCTGCTGAGTGCGGGTAGCCGCTCGTCGCCACTGCGACATCGCACCTTGCATGCGGTGATCGAGTGGAGCTGGGAACTGCTCGACCACGCGGCGCAGGTCGCTCTGCGTCGGCTGTGCCGGTTCCCCGGTGGTTTCTCGCGGGAAGCGGCCGCGGAACTGGTGGGAGCAGGCGGTTTCGAGCTCGACGATGTCCTCGATGCGCTTGTCGACCAGTCCCTGCTGCACGTGGTCGAGAACGGTGGCGTTCGTTACCGCATGCTGGAGACCGTCCGGGAGTTCGGCGAAGAACAGATCACCGCGGCCGGCGAAGAGGCGCAGGTCAATTCGGCAATCGCTCGATGGGCCCGGAAGTTCTCCGAAGACGTCCGCGAGCCGTTCGAGAACGGACGGCAACCGGTGGCGTTGAAAGCGATCGCTGCTGAGGCCGACAATCTGGTGTGGGTGCTGCGTCGCTGCATGGAGCCCGACCCGCTTCATCGCCCCGACGCCGCGGAATTGACTCTTGTGACCTGCTTCCCAGTGCTCGCCGGCTATTGGGCCATCCGTGGTCTGCACGCCGAGGTGATGATGTGGGGGCCGCGTGTGGTCGCGGCCTTGCCCGCCGAGACACCTGCCGCGATCGCGGCGATGTCCGACGTCGAGCGCGAGAACCGCCAGGCAACCTACATTCTTGCGGCAGCGCACCTGCTGATGTCCCGACATCTGCGGTCGCTTGCCGTTGCACGGACTCGGCTTCGGAGACTTCTCGAACCTCAGCTGTCCAACCATCGTCCGATGGACTTCGCATCCGCGATCGCAACTGCCAACCACCCGCTTTCGGCGCTGCGGCTGTTGATCACTGCCCGGGACAGTCCCAACCCTCGTGTGCAGACGCTGGCGGCGGTGCTGCGGGTGAACGTCCGGGAGAACGTCGGAGACCGTGAGGGAGCCATGCGTGACGCCGTCGAGAATCTGGCACTCACCGAGGAGCGGAACGACCAGTGGATGGCGGCCGCGTCCAGGATGGAGATGGGAAGTCTCTACGGTCAGGTCGGTGATTTCGACTCCGCGCTCGAAAACTATTTCGAGGCAATTCATCTGCTGAACCAGATCGGGTCTGAGCAGGACAGTATGCAGGCGCGAGGGTATGTGGTTGCCGCTCTGATCGGATCTGGCCGAATCGACCAAGCGCGGGCGGAGTTCGCAGACCTCTCGGATGGCTGGCGGCCCAGTGACCCAGACCCGCAACTGCATCCGGAGGTCTCCGCCGGGATCCTCATCGCGGCGGCTGAACTCGAGGTCTACGACCACAAGACCGCCTCGGCGGCGGGCCTGTACGAGCGCGCGGTCCGGCTGTTGTTGAGTGAGCATCCCATGCCGGCGCAGGATCCACTTGTTGCCATGATCATCAGCACGGCGGTGTGCGGTATGGCGGTCAACGGCTCCGTCGACCGCGCCACGCCCTATCTTGCCGATCTCGCGGAGATCGTCGACCACATGGTGGGGCCCGGCGGAATGGGTGACCTTCCGCAAATGGGTTCGGTCGCACTGGGGTACGGGGTGTTGACATGTTTGCGCAAGCCCGGTTCACCAGACGGGGTGAGGCTGTTGCACTTGGCCGAACGGCTGGGTGGTCGCCGCGATTTCCCCACACTCGCGTCAGCGATGGACCGTCGATTCGAGATGTCCGGCGCCAGCAGCGAGGAATGGCGCACAGGCGAGGAGCGGATTGCCACGATGTCCCGCAGGCAAGCCGTGCGGGACATCGTGGACATCATCAAGAGGCTCAACGTCTAGGCGTTGCGCATGTACGACTTCACCGTGAGTGGAGCCATGATCGCGATGATGATGGCGGCACCCACGAGCGACCAGACGACGTGCATACCGATATGGCCGTTGTTGGTCAGCTCGCGGACCGCGCTCACCAGATGCGAGATGGGGTTGACGTTGACAAACGACTGCATCCAGCCAGGCATGGTCTCTGGCTGCACGAATGCGTTGGACATGAAGGTCAGCGGGAACAGGATGAGCATCGAGATGCCCTGTACTGCTGAGGCTTTCTTCATGATGGTGCCCATGAAGGCGAAGATCCACGACACCGCGAAGCTGCAGGTGATGACCAGCAGGGTCGCGCCGAGGACTCCCAGGGCGTCTGGTCGCCAGCCCATCGCGATGCCCACCACAAATGTGATCACAGTGGCGATCAGGTAACGGACGACGTCGGCGAGAAGTGCACCCGCCAATGGGCTTATCCGAGCGATCGGGAGCGACCGGAATCGGTCGAACACGCCCTTGTCCATGTCTTCACGCAACTGGGTACCGGTCACGATGCTGGTGACGATCACCGTCTGCACCAGGATGCCGGGAATGATGATCGGCAGGTAGTCGTGCACGCTGCCGGCGAGGGCGCCACCGAAGATGTAGGTGAACATCAGGGTGAAGATGATCGGTTGCAGCACAACGTCGAACAGCTGCTCCGGGTTGTGACGGATCTTGAGCAGACCGCGGTAGCCCATCGTGAACGACTGTCGGACAGCGTCGGCGACACTCACCGACCTGACGGGGACGGCGGTGTTGGTGGGTGCGGTGGTGATGGGTTTGTCGATGAGTGTGGTCATGCGGCTTGCTCCTCGGAAGTGGGGTCGGCGGGTTTGCCGGTGATGGTGAGGAAGACCTCGTCGAGACTCGGCTTCTGGACGTTCAGCCCTTCGATCGCAATGCCCTCCTCGCGCAACGCGATGAGGACGTCGGGCAGTAGATCCGGGCGGTCCATGGGGGCGGTGATACGTCCGGCTTCGGCGCTGAGCGTGGCCGGTTCGGACAGGATCCGTTCGATGAGTGCGGCTGCGGCCGGCGCCATCGCCTTGTCGGCGGGGGTCAGTTGCAGGGTGGACGACCCTACCGAGCTCTTCAGCTCGTCCGCTGTTCCGTCGGCGATCACCCGTCCGTGGTCGATCACCGCGATGCGGTCGGCGAGTTGGTCGGCCTCGTCGAGGTATTGGGTGGTGAGCAGCACTGTGCTGCCCCCGGCGACGAGACGGCGGATGGTGTCCCACATCTGCGCTCGGGTCCGCGGGTCGAGACCGGTGGTCGGTTCATCGAGGAAGAGCAATGGGGGAGTGGCTATCAGGCTTGCGGCGAGGTCGAGTCGCCGACGCATCCCGCCCGAGAACTGTTTGAGTGGTCGTTTGGCGGCGTCGGTGAGTCCGAACTCCTCGAGCAGGTCATGGGCCCGCTGCCTCGATGCCCGGCGACTGTTGCCGAGCAGGCGACCGAAGACGATGAGGTTCTCGGTGGCGGAAAGGTCTTCGTCGACCGACGCGTACTGGCCGGTGACACCGACGAGCGAGCGTACGGCGACCGAGTCGGCGGTCACGTCGTACCCGAAAATCTTCGCCTGCCCCTCGTCAGGCTTGAGGAGGGTGGCGAGCATGCGCACGGTGGTGGTCTTACCTGCGCCGTTGGGGCCGAGGACTCCGTAGACCGATCCGGTGGGAACCACCAGATCGACGCCATCGACGGCCTTGGTGGAACCGAAGTGTTTGACCAATCCGCGGGCCTCGATGGCCGGCGCATCGGTGTGCAGTGGTGTGTTCATGGAACAGACTCTGCGCCGGCGCGCTGTCGTGGCGCTTACAGCGGCTGTCGTGGGCTGCCAGGTGCTGTCATGGGTTCACCACGGCGGCAAGACAGTCAGGTCTCCGCGTGACACCGAGAACGTTCACAACTCAGCGAGATCGATGTGTCCGTCTTGCAATGCGCGGGCCAGCAATGCCGCTTTTGTGTTCGCCGGACGACCCACCGACGCGTATTTCAGCCTGATCCGATTCACGTGCGTGCTCACCGTGGCTGGGGTGATGAACAGCGCTTTGGCCACTTCTGCTTTTGAATCGCGCATGACCCATTCGCGCAGTATCTCTATTTCGCGAGCGGTCAGTGGTGGGGCTGGAAGGGGTTTTGATCCGTTCGACGGCAACACCAATGCAGAGCTACTCCTCGGGCAGGCCACAGGCCGGAACTTGGGTCCCCCGACCCATCAGGAGAACGTATCGCGGGTGGCGACAACTCAACAGACGTAGCTTTTGGTGTCACAAAAACTGGCCTCATCGTGAGCTATGCAAACTATTCGTCTTCGATATCGGCTTTCGAATACTTCACGATGTGATTGCCTTTTGACATCTTGCCTGATCTGTCAAGGTCTATGCGGCGGGTTCCGGAAACTCCACTGCGATAAATGGACAGGACGGTCGACCGGCCGGGTGGCAGCACGCGAATCCGTACGTCGCCGTCGCCCGCCTCGGACAGGGCATTGGTGACCACGGTGCTGGCACGGTCGCGGACCGTTGCGTCCGCGTCGTCGAGACCTCCGTCGTCGATCATCAACACCTCGACGCCCCGGCCGCGAGCCGCGCGTGCGGCCGCAGCCGTGGACGGGGTCACCAGTGCTTGCGCGCGAAGCTGATCGCGCAGATGAGCTTCGAGCAGTTCGCACGATTGCCGCTCCTGATCCGACAGGGGCGTGCCCGTGGCGATTCGTTCGAGCAGTGGGCGAGCGAGTTCGTCGAGTTCGCGTAGCCGGAGGTTGCGCTCGAACTGGGCCGCCGCAACGGCAGATGCCTCGGCCGCGCGCGACATCGACTGCTGTCGCAGCGTGAAGATCGAACGGATCGTCGGGCGGACGGCCATTGCGAGTACGGTCGCGACCGCAACTGCGCCCGAGTTGTAGATCGGTGTGGTGGCTCCGGTCCACCAGCCTGATCGGTGAGCGCCGCCCAGGCGCCGTAGACCCCGACCGTCAGGGCGATACTCGACCACGCGTATCGCGCGCGCCCTCGCAGACACATGAACACATAGATGATCGACGAATAGCCGGACACCCAGATCTGATTCGATGTCTCCAAAGGCACCGGTACCGCTGACAGCAGAAACGCCGCTGCCACAGGCGGTGACAACGCCAGGAGGAGTGCCGCAGTACGGAGCAGAGGGTCGTGCGGCAACATCACAACTGCGATGGTCGCGGCGGCCATGATGAGCACGGCGACCACCTCGGGCCACATCGGCGACACGCCACTGGTGTTCTGCAGCGCACAAAAGGCCATCGCCAGCACCACCGCACCCGTCAGCCCCCGCGCTAGGCGGGTGTGCAGGCCCAGCACCTCGCGGATGTCGGTGGGACCGGTCGGTGTCGCCAGTGTCATTGCGGCCGTCGCCATGTCAAGTCGATCCGAGTGCCCTCGCCCGGGCGTGACGCGATCTCGGCTGAGCCACCGGGCAATTGCTTCATTCGTCCTCGAACGCTGACGGCGAGGCCGAGCCGGTGGCCTGGAACCGTTGCAGTGTCGAACCCGACGCCGTTGTCGCCGACCGTCACCCGGAGAAGATTGTCGCCGGCCCTCACCTGCACCGACCGGCGGACGCCCGGCCCGGCGTGTTGAACGCTGTTGCGGAGGGCCTCGGCGAGTGCCGCGGACATCGTCCGAACGACGGCGCCCGGGTAGCGGGTGGTCGGATCAGCGGTTCCGTTGAAGCTGACCAATCGAATCGAGTCGTCCACTTCGCCGGTGGCACTGCGCAACTGACTGATGGCAGCGTCGACATCGAACTCGGCTTGTTGCCGCACCCCGGACTCGAGGACCTCGAGTTTGGTGAGTGTGTCGGTGGCCTGTTCGACCAGTGCCGGTGACATGTCGTGGCGGGCGGCGGCCAGCAATGTGGCCATCACGCCGTCGTGGGTGAGCGCGTCGAACCTAGAACGCTCATGTGCGCGTGCTACGGCCGCAGCGGCTTCGGCAGCAGCAGTGGCCGATTGGTGCCTGGTGGTGTCGAGGATGCGTCCGGATCGGATCGCAGCCACTCCCATCGCGTACGGCATCGCCGTGAGGCAAAAACTCCAGGCGATCTCGGCAGCGACCGGATTGCTGTGGTCCGCCACGCGGACCACGTCGTTGACGAACTGTACCGAGACCAGGACGAACAACCAATAGGGCAGCGACCACCGGACGCGCCACGTCAGCGCAGCGCTGAAGGCGACCACCCCGTTGAACTGGGTGAACCACATCCCTTGCGCCACATCGAGTTGCACACCGTTCCACACCAGGGGCCACGTGACGATGGTCAGTACGTAACCGATCACCACCGCACTCGACGCCGCCCGTACGGCACGAATACCTGGCCGGAACGAAAGGATGATCATCGCGATCGCCGACCCGTATACCGAGAGCAGCGCGGCCGCCGTCCACCACATCGGGACCACGTCAAGCGATCTCGTGATGACGCTGATCAGCCCGATGAAGCTGAGGCAGTACCCGATTCCGAGATAGCGGCAGAACTGCCGGATGATCTTGTCCGCGGCGGATCCGCCGCCTTCGGGATCAAAACCGGTCGCCGGGGTGCTGTTCAGCGCCGGAACAGTCGCGGTATCGGAAGCCAACCGTCCTCCAATGCCCGTTTGTAGAGGTCGGTCTTGGTCGGTGCCGGACGGCCGGCGTCGGCGTACTTGCGGCGGATCCGGGACAGGTACACATTGACGGTCTCGGTGGACAGGCCGGTGAGCGATGCAACGCGATTGGCAGGCTCACCAGATGCATAGAGTTCGAGTACCTGCCGCTGGCGCGGGCTGAGATTCACCTCGGACAGCGCCGGGTCGGCGTCGATCGCCGAAGCCCAGTCCATCGTCGCGACGGTGTTCCCGTCGGCTGCAGATCGGATGGCCTCCACCAGTTCGGTGTTGCGCACCGATTTGCGCACCACACCGAGAACGCCGGCAGCGGTGGCGGCGCGAACGAGGTCGGGGTAGTCCGCTGTGGTGAAGACCAGCACCTTGATGCCGGCAGCGTGCAATTGTTCGACGTTGGATTTCGGCGTGGAACCGTCCTCCAGTCGCAGGTCCAAGATCACCAGATCAAGGTCTTTGGTGATGGCGAGGAGCCCGTCCACGGTGCTCGCCCCCGCGGCGAAGGTCATACCGTCTGAACTATTGATGATGGCGGCAAGGCCGGTGAGCTGGGACTCGAAGTCCTCCACCACACCGATCTTCCGTTCACGGTCACCACTCTGCTCATTCATCGCACTGCTGTTTTAGCCGGTTCCCCCGATTCATATAGTTAGTTTCACCCAACCAGTAGGGATCGGGTGACAAAGAACACGAATCGTGATGCGTTCGGAAAGCGGTCGGTTTAACGCAGCCCGGGCCGTCGAACCGCCTCTGAATTACCGGCCGTGCCCGCTCAGTTGACTCCGAAGTGCCGCACGATCCACCTTGCCCGGACCCCGTCTGGGCAGGTCATCGACAAAGAACACCTGCCGGGGGACAGCGGTCTTGTCCAGCTGTTCGGCGACGACTTCCTGCAGATCTTCGGTGGTGGCAAATGCGCCGGGAGAAAGAACTATCGCCGCGACGACCTGTTCCCCGAGCCTCTCGTCGGGTAGCCCGAGAACCGCGCATTCGCTGACCGCAGGATCGGTGAGCAGGGCGGCCTCGACCACCTGCGGAACGATGGTGAGGCCCCCGGAGCTGATCGCCTCGTCGGCGCGGCCCAGTATCGACAGCGACCCGTCGACGTTCAGGGTGCCGAGATCGTCGGTGCGGAACCATCCGGGTTCGGCGAATGCCGGATGATGTGGACGGCCTCGATAACCGGACGCGACCATTGGTCCACCCAGTTGCACCCGGCCCGACGGTGAGCCGTCGATACGAATCCGCACCCCGGGCAGAGGCCGGCCGTCGTAGACGCAACCGCCGCAGGTCTCGCTCATCCCATAGGTGCGCACGATCGGAATCCCGGCGTCGATCGCTCGTTCGCGTAGCGGCGCCGGGGTGGCAGCCCCGCCCACCAGGACGGCGTCCACGCTGCGCAGGGCGGCCACAGCCGACGGGTCGGCAAGCACCTTGATGAGTTGGGTGGGTACCAGTGAGGTGTATCGGCGTGGGCCTGGCATCTTGTCAACGCCTGCGACGAGGTCGGCCGGGTCGAATCCGTCGGCGACGTCGAGGGTCACCGGATCACATCCGGCCCGCACGCTTCGCAGCAGCACCTGCAGCCCCGCGATGTGATGAGGAGGCAAGGCCAGCAGCCACGCCCCCGGCCCGCCGAGGTATTCGTGGGTGGCATCGATCGAGGCCTTCACCGATGCAGCGGAGTGCATGGCGCCTTTCGGGGTGCCGGTGGTGCCCGACGTCGCGACCACCAGCGCCACATCGTCGTCGATCGGTTCGCCCGCGCCGAGAGCCGCAGTGAGCCGCCGGGTTTCGGCCTCGTCGTGGGTGGGCACCGGTAGGTACGAGCCTGCCCCGTCCAGAAGTCGCTGCAGCGCATCGATATTGGTCGATGCGGCCGACAGAGGCAGTGGTTCGAGCAGACGTTGGTCAGCCACGGGGTCGATCATCAACCCGGCTGCTCGGGGGTCGGGGCGGGGTCGAACGGCCACCCCTGCTCCTCCAGATGCGCGCGGATCCGGGCGATGTCGGCTTCGAACGGTAGTTCGTCGGTGATCTTGGTGATGAGCACCCCGGCGTCCACTGCCTTGATGGGTTCAGGACCCTCGTTGGTCACCTGACCCTGATGGATCAGCTCTCGTGAGACAGCCTTCACCTCGTCCTCGGACAACTGGCGGCGCAACAACGCCACCAGCGGGACGTAGTCGCCGGACGGCACACCGTTCGGGTACCCGGCGCGTAGCCAGTTGACGACTCTCATCAAGAACTGCGGGCGGTCCACTACGCCTCCTTCCGGGCATCAAAACCATCGACGAACAGCGATGAACCAGCCGACCAGATTTTACTGCGACCACCTGCAGGTCGCGTCCGGGTCGATCGGTCCGAAACGGTCAGGGGTTGGCCAATGGCCATCCGGCAGCGGCGAGGCGGGCCGAAACACGTTGCACCTCTTCGCTGTCGGGTTCGACACGGGCCACCTCGGCCACGGCGGCACGGATCTCCGCTGTTGTGGGCGCCGGGCCCGAGATCTGGTCGTGCAAGTTGTCGACCACTTTGTCGAGCTGATCATCGGTGAGTGATCGACGGAGCAGAGCCAGCACGGGGTGGTAGTCGCGGGGCGGGATCCCATCGGGGTATCCACTGCGCAGCCAGTTCAAGACCGCCTCGAAAGGGTTCTCGTGCTGCGTGCTCGTTGTCATCGGGACGCGACCCTCACTCGGCGAACGGGAACAGAGTGATGCCGAAGTAGTAGTCGATCGTCTCGCGGGTGATCCACAGGATTCCGGTGACGATGACTGCGGCGATGAAGGCGAAGAGTAGGTACGCAACGTATTTGAGGGCCGGGTTGCCTGAGGACGCCGTGCCGTCGGCGTGGTTGTCGCCCGCACCCGCAGAGTGCAGACGCAAGCCGATCGCAAAGACTGCAGGCAGCCCGGCGCCGAGGATGAGCCCGACCACCAGAACCTTGAAGATTGCCTCAACGGTTTCCATCGATCACACCTTCTCGGTTTCAGCGTTGGCGGCGGCAGTCTGGGGCGGGATGATGCTGCCGGTCTTCTCGTCCCATTCGTCGTTGACGTTGTTGGCGTCAACCTTCTGCTGCTGTGCGCGCCAGTACATGTAGCCGGCGAGCGAGACCAGGATGAGGAAGATGACCACCGCTCCGGCAGCTCCGCCGACGATGTCGGCCACGTAGTAGCTCAGCGCGCCAACAAGGCCCGCCGAAGGCAGGGTGACGATCCAGGCCACAGCCATCCGGCCGGCCACCGACCAGCGGACTGTGGCGCCCTTCTTGCCCACGCCCGAACCGAGGATCGACCCGGTGGCGACCTGTGTGGTCGACAGCGCCATACCGGCGGCACTCGACGTGAGAATGATTGCTGCAGAGGAGGCCTCAGCGGCCATACCCTGGGGGGACTCGATCTCGACCAGACCCTTGCCCAGGGTGCGAATGATGCGCCAGCCACCCAGGTAGGTGCCGATGGCGATGGCCGCGGCACAGCTGAAGACGATCCAGAACGGCAGGCCGTGCTCCACGCTCGATGCATCGAGGTGGCCACTGGCGATCAACGCCATGGCGATCACGCCCATCGTCTTCTGGGCATCTCCGGTGCCGTGGGCGAGGGAGACCAGGGAGGCCGAGGCGATCTGACCCGCCCTAAAGCCTTGTGCCTTTTTGTTTTCCGCCACCTTCTTGGTGAGTGCGTAGATCATCCAGGTGCCCGCGGCGGCCACCACGCAGGCGATGATCGGGGCCATCAGAGCGGGGATCAGGATCTTCGAGGTGATGCCGTCCCAGTTGACGCCGGAGGTGCCGATCGCGGCCATGCCCGAGCCGATCAGTCCGCCGAACAGGGCGTGCGATGAGCTGGAGGGCAGACCGAACAGCCAGGTGAAGAGGTTCCAGAGGATGCCGCCGATGAGGCCGGCGAAGATGATGATCATCGCAGTCTCGGCGTTCAGACCGGCGATGAGATCGCCTTTGTCCTCACCGCTGGTCTGTTGGATCTCGAGCACATCCTTGGTGATGGTCGCGGCGACCTCCACCGAGAGGAACGCGCCGACCAGGTTCAGGATCGCGGCGATGCTCACCGCGGTTTTCGGCTTCAATGCGCCGGTGGCAATAGACGTCGCCATCGCATTTCCGGTGTCGTGGAAGCCATTTGTGAAGTCGAATCCCAGTGCTGTGATGACCAGCAGCACGAGAATCAACATTTCTGCGCTCATGAGTACTGATTCTGAGGCTGAGCTGAGGATTCTGTCGAAACGGACATGCTAGAAAGAACACCACTGAACTGGGGTTTCATTCAGCGAACCGGGCGTGTTCACCCAATGTTCATGTCACGTACGCCGAGTCGCCACACCCCTGGTTCGGCTTCGTGAGCATATGAAACACTTCTGAGGAAACGTCTCGTAACGTCGCGGTCCGTGGGAGGACACATGAAGATCGGCATGGCCATCAACTACTCGGGAGATTTTGCCGAGACCATCGATAACCTGATCGATTTCGAGAAGGTCGGCCTCGACCGGATCACGGTGGCCGAAGCCTATAGTTTCGACGCTGTCAGCCAGCTCGGCTACATCGCCGCCAAGACCTCGACGATGGAAATCGCAACCGGCATCCTGCCGATGTACTCGCGCACTCCCACCAACCTGGCGATGACCGCGGCCGGTTTGGATTACATCTCCGGTGGACGCTTCGTGCTCGGTATCGGCGCGTCCGGTCCGCAGGTGATCGAGGGCTTCCACGGCGTCAAGTACGACGCCCCGGTGGGGCGCGCCCGCGAGAACGCCGAGATCTGCCGCATGGTCTGGCGGCGTGAGCGCACGGAGTACAACGGCAAGTACTACAAGCTGCCGTTCACTAAGGAAGACGGCGGCACCGGGCTGGGCAAACCGCTCAAGATCATCAACCACCCTCTGCGCGAGCGAATCCCGATGCTGCTGGCAGCCATCGGCCCCAAGAACGTGGAGCTGGCGGCCGAACTCTTCGAGGAGTGGCAGCCGATTCTCTTCCATCCCGAGCACCTGTCGGTGGCGTTCGGCGACGCCCTGGACAAGGGCAACGCCAAGCGCGCGCCCGAACTCGGCAAGCTGGGCATCTCGGTGAATACAACCGCGTTGATCACCGATGACGAAGAGCAACGCCAGAACGCCCTCGCCTTGGTCAAGCACCACGCCGCGCTGTACATCGGCGGCATGGGCGCCCGCGGCAAGAACTTCTACAACGACCTCGCCGTCCGCTACGGATACGCCGACGCCGCCAAAGAGATCCAAGACCTCTACCTCGACGGCAAGAAGCAGGAAGCCGCGGCCGCCGTCCCCGACGACCTCGCGTCCGGCATGTCCCTCATCGGCCCCGAGAGCTTCGTCAAAGAACGCCTCACGGCCTTCGAAAGCGCTGGGATCACCACGCTTCTCGTCGCTCCTGCCACCCCCGACCATGCCGATCAGGTCGAGCAGATTCGTTTGCTGAAAGAGCTCGTCAGTTGATCTGAGGGTTGCTCGGTCTGTGGGGCGAGCTAGGCCGGGTTTGGGGTGCGGGCCCGCCGGTGCGCTCGCTGTTCTCGTCGTCGCTCGGTCTGCAGTGCGAGCTACCTCAGGTTTGGTGTGCGCGGCCACCGGCGCGCACGCGGTTCTCGTCGTTGCGCGGTCACCAGACCCGTCGGCGCTATCAGCGAAGTCCAGCCCGAACCATTGCTTGGCGGAGGATTTCTGGGAGACGACCGGCTTCGAGGTCGGCCCACGTCCACCGGACGACTTCGAGACCGAGTTGTCTGAGTCGATCTTCGCGGATCTTTTCGGCGACGACAACGTCGTTCGGCGTCTGCCTCGGCGCCATCAACCCCTGCCCGTACTTCACCAAACCGTCGAACTCGCCGACCAGTCGACCTTCCCACTCGAAATCCACTCGGGCCACGAAAACCCCTGTTGGCGTGTAGAACTCGCGTTGCAGCCGTGGGCGCGGGATGTCGCGGCTCGCCAGCATCTGCGCCCGACTCCATGACTCTCCGACGGTCTCCGCCAATTGGTCGGCGGCCGCCAACGCTGTCCGAACTGGTCCGACGCCGCGCTTGGGTCCGCAAGAATCGACCATCACCGACATCACGTCGCGGTTGGCGCCCGCTCTCAGTGCGCTGTCGAAAATCACCAGCGCCTGGTCGAAAGTGCCTGCGAGTGCGGTGTCGACCGCAGTCCGCTCGAGGCTGGTCAACGCAATCCCATCGATCTCGATGACCTCACCGGGCGCAGCCTTTCCGGCGTGCAGGTGCCGCCGACTCTCGACGCGCCCACCGCCGATCCGCCCGTTCAGCAGATGCACCCGCGCGTGGGAGGGCTTGAGGAGCGGGAGCTCATGCAACAAAGCCGCCGATGTGTGACTGACCACCAGCGGGTGGTTGCAACTTCGCGCGGCGGCGATCACGCGCAACCGGGCCAACGCGTCGTCCGACAGATCTCGTGATGTCCTCACGTACGCTCCGTGCCAGATTCGACTGAGCGCCCCGCCTCGAACGGCGCGTTTGATGTCGTCGTCGGAATACCCCAATGCAATGACGTCGCGGCGCCAGATCAAACCGTCGCCGTCTTCCATGAATTCCCCCATGAGCCGATTGTCAGTGACCTGATGGGCCCGACACCCTCGATATGCGGTGCCAATGGGGATAACCCCGGAGTTGTGGATAGTTCGCTATATATCGGTGAGCTGCCGGCGGGTTGGCGACGCCGGTGCGCTCGGGAAGTTGGGGTTTGCTCGGTCTGTAGGGCGAGCGTTTGTGAGTTGGTTGGGCCTGGGGCTCGGGCCCGCTCGGGAAGCCCGAGTTAGCTCGGTCTGCGGGGCGAGCGTTTGCGGGTTTGGTGG
>NZ_AYTE01000040.1:0-8507 GCF_000506245.1 Williamsia sp. D3
CCCGACTGCCACTGCCGCCGGTCCCCACAGCCGGGGCCGCCATCGACCCGGCCGATTCAGCGCCTCGCCCGGCCATCGAGGGCATCGGCGCGATCGGGGCGATGGCGTTGCCGTCGGCAGCCGCTCTGGAACTCCGCGCGCACACCGCCGGTCGTTACCTCACCGGCATCATCGCCGGCACTGCGGTCGCAGCGGTCGCGGGCATTGCCCTGGTCGCCTACCCCGCAGACGACTTCAGTTGGCGCTGCACGGTTTTCGCCCTCATCATCGCTACGGTCCTGTGCTTACGGGGCAGATCACACGCCGACCTCGCCCAGGCAGCCGTCCTCATCGCCGCAGGTGCTGTCGGCTTCGCCGCCGTGGTAGGCGAAGTGGCCCTGGGACCGGGCGATCATGTCGTCGTGGCCGCCGGCGCGGCAGCGGCGGTGAGCGTGGCCGCGCTGCTCTGCGGCGTGGTTGCCCCGAGATCCAGCTTCTCGCCCGTGGTGCGGCGAACAGTGGAGATCATCGAGTACCTCTTGATCGCGACCATCGTCCCCTTGATGTTCTGGATCATGAATCTCTATGCAGCGGTCCGCGACCTGTGACTGCGTTGGCATCGACCCGTTGTCATCCTCGTCCCCCATCCAAGCGCGTTCGCATCGCAGCACTGTCGGCCGTCGGGTTCCTGGTGGTGCTGGCGAGCGTGCCCGTCCCGGCACATGGCATCACGCCGCCCACGATCGATCCGCGTGCCCTCATCCGCGACGCACCCGTGGGTCCGCCCGAACCGACGGAGCAGGACACGTTGTGCGCGGAACCGGTGCTGTCGCCCGGCACCGATCCGCAGGTCCCGTCGGCGGCGCAGACGATGATGCGACTACCCGACGCCTGGCGGTTCAGCCGGGGAGCCGGACAGAAGATCGCGGTGATCGATACCGGCGTCACCCGGCATCCGCGGCTGCCGCGACTGACCGCCGGTGGCGACTACGTCGCCCGCACCGACGGAACCGAGGACTGCGACGGCCACGGCACGTTGGTGGCGGGGATCATCGCTGCGGTCCCGTCCCCCGATGACGCCTTCAGCGGCGTTGCCCCCGAATCCTCGATCATCTCGATCCGGCAGTCCAGCGCCGCGTTCGTCGCCAAGGACCGACGCTCGGAGACCCGCGACAAGACTACCGTCGGAACAGGATTCGGCACGGTGCAGACCCTCGCACATGCAGTTGTGCGTGCGGTCAACCTCGGCGCCGACGTCATCAACATCTCCGAGGTGGCCTGCGGACCCGCCGGTGGTGACCTCCACGACGCGCAGCTGGGAGCCGCCGTCAAGTACGCGTTCGACCGCGATGTCGTGGTGGTCGCGGCTGCGGGCAACCTCGTCAGCAATTCCCAGTGTGCGCAGCAGAATCCGCCGCCGGACCCGGCGGACCCCGACCTCGCCGGCTGGGACACGGTCACCACGGTCGCCAGCCCAGCGTGGTACACGCCCTACGTGCTGAGCGTTGCCGCGGTCGACTCGGTCGGCGGGGCCCCGGCGCCGTTCAGTCTGGCCGGACCATGGGTGGGCGTAGCCGCTCCCGGAACCGCGATCGTCAGTCTCGACAGCACCCGCGGATCCAGACGGATCGTTGATGCCCAGTCCACCGAGAAAGGCCCCGTACGAGTGGAGGGCACCAGTTTCGCCGCGCCCTACGTCGCGGGTGTGGCGGCACTGGTCAGATCCAGGTTTCCAGAACTCGGTGCCGCAGAGGTGATCGAGCGCATCACCAGGACGGCGCATTCACCGGGCACCGGACGCGACAACACGGTGGGCCACGGCGTTGTCGACCCGGTTGCCGCCCTGACGTACGAACTACCCCCTGGGGAGTCTGATTGGACTGCGTCGCAAGCGATTCCGCCTCCGCTGCGACCACCCGCGCCCGACCACTCCGCACGAACGGTGGCCATCATCGGCGGCGGTGTCTGCGCGGTGATACTGGTCGCAGGGTGGGCGGTGTCCCTGCCTGCCCGACGACTACGGCGGCTGGAACCGGAAGAATACTGAGCTCGGGCTCACCAGCCCCGCACATGCTCCGGCACCACTCTGATCAGCGCTGAATGCTGGTCGCGGAACTCCTCCGGTGAGGTGTCGAGCGAAGCGAAGCCGCCACGGTACTTGGCGACGTACTGTTCCCATTCCTCGGACGTCGGCCCTTCCGGGTCCGACCGGGCGGTGCCCCGGAACACAGCGACTTCGCCACCGTGCTCGGTGCTGTTGAAGTTGAACGCCACCGCGCCCGAGCGTGAGATGTTCGCGAGCTTGGGCCGCTACTTCGCGCGGGCCGGCCGCAGCTCACGCGGCAATGCGAACGTCAGCGTCTCCTCGGCAGTGGTGACCTTTTCGATGTTGTTGTATCCGTGCTCACCGAGCAGATCCAGAACACCTCGCACCAGCACCTCCGGCACCGATGCACCCGACGTCACGCCGACGGTTTCGACCCCTTCGAGCCAGGTCAGGTCCACGTCACGTGCGTAGTCGACCAGGTAGGACGTGCGTGCCCCGGCCTGGAGCGCCACCTCTACCAGCCGCACCGAGTTGGACGAGTTCCTCGAACCCACCACGATGACCAGATCGCATTTCGGCGCCATCGCCTTCACCGCCACCTGACGGTTCTGCGTGGCGTAACAGATGTCGTCGCTCGGTGGGTCGTTGAGCAGGGGGAACTTCTCCCGCAACCGTGACACCGTCTGCATCGTCTCGTCGACGGACAACGTGGTCTGCGACAACCAGACGATCTTCGATTCGTCACGCACCGTCACCGCATCGACGCTATCGGGTCCATCGACCAACTGGACGTGCTGGGGCGCCTCTCCGGCGGTTCCCTCGACCTCCTCATGGCCTTCGTGGCCGATGAGCAGGATGTCGTAGTCGTCGCGTGCGAACCGCTTGGCCTCCTGGTGCACCTTGGTGACCAGCGGGCATGTCGCATCGATGGTGCGCAGGTTGCGTTCCGCGGCGGACTCGTGGACCGCCGGTGACACACCGTGCGCGGAGAACACCACGAGTGCGCCCTCGGGCACCTCGTCGGTCTCGTCCACGAACACCGCGCCGCGGTCGGCGAGCGTCTCGACGACGTGGCGGTTGTGCACGATCTCCTTACGCACATACACCGGCGCACCGTGCTTCTCGAGCGCTTTCTCCACCGCTTCGACGGCTCGGTCGACACCGGCGCAGTAACCGCGCGGCTCGGCGAGCAGGACTGTCTTGCCTCCAGGGCTGATTTCGGCCGAACTCATGATGTTCAGGGTACGGGCAATACGACCCTCCTGGTGGTCACCACCGGTGGCATGAGGCACAGTAATGGAATGATCCGACCACCTTATGCCGCAAGGGTCGCCGCCGGGGTTGTTGTAACGGTGCTGGAAGAGACTCGAAAACTGCCGACCACCGCGATCACACTTCCTATGACCGCCGTGAGTCAGACTCTCCAGACTCTGATGCGTTTCCAGCAGCAGATCGCCGAGATGGCGATCAAGGGAGACGATGTTTTCGACGCGTTGCTGGGGCACAACGAAGAAGAGCCGGAGTGGGCGACCTTCGACGAAGACGACGATCTCGCACCTCCGTCCGCGCCCACATTGGTTCCCGGTGGCGACTCCGATGACTCCGGCGAGAGTGCGGTACCGGCTGCCGGAGCCGGACGGTTCGCCTTGTACAGCTCGGCGCCCGACATCGACACCGACGATGTGCAACCTGTCTCGACGACACCGTCCGACGACGTCCCGGAAATCGTCGAACTGCTCGACTACAACGACCTCACCCTGGCGCAGCTCCGCGCGAAGTTGAAGACGGTCGGCTTGAGCGAACTGCAGGACCTTGCGGCGTATGAGAGGTCCCACCGTTCGCGGGCACCGTTCCTGACGATGCTCGACAATCGTGTGACCGCCGCGAGCAAGTAGTACCCGGGTGAGCAATACGCCCGACACGGCATGGCCGGTTCGCACCATCAACACCAAGATCGCGGACTGGCTACACAGACTGGGGCAGGTCTGGGTGGAGGGTCAACTCACCCAGATCAACCGGCGACCAGGCACGCGTACCGCCTTCCTGACCCTTCGTGATCCCGCTGCCGACATCTCGATCCAGGTGACGTGCAACCCCGATCTGCTCACCCGCGCCCAGGTTCCACTCACCGAGGGCGCCCGCGTGGTGATGCTCGGCCGCCCGGTCTTCTACACCGGCAGGGGCACCGTCTCGCTCCGCGTCACCGAGATCCGGCCGGTGGGGATCGGCGAGCTCCTGGCCCGCATCGAGCGGCTACGACAACTCCTCGCCGCTGAGGGCCTGTTCGACTCGGCTCGCAAACGACCACTTCCGTTCCTGCCCGGAACCATCGGACTGATCACCGGCCGCGCCAGCGCAGCTCAGCGCGACATCGTCTCGGTCGCGCAGAGTCGTTGGCCCGCAGTGCGTTTTGAGATCCGCGACGCGCCGGTTCAGGGACCGACCGCGGTCCCCCGCATTCTGCGGCATCTTGCCGAGCTGGACGCCGACCCGGACGTCGACGTGATCATCCTGGCCCGGGGTGGCGGCAGTGTCGAGGACCTGCTGCCGTTCTCCGACGAGGCCCTGTGCCGCGCGGTGGCCAAGGTGACCACCGCGGTGGTGAGTGCGATCGGGCACGAACCCGACTCGCCCTTGCTCGACCTCGTGGCCGATCTTCGGGCGGCAACGCCCACCGATGCGGCCAAACGAGTGGTGCCAGACGTCGCCTCGGAGCTCGCGATGATCCGCGACCTGCGGTCCAGAAGTGCAGGAGCACTGCGCAATTGGGTCACCACACAGGTCCGCGGCCTCGATGCGATGCGTGGACGCCCAGTGCTGGCGCACCCGTTCCGCATGATCGATGAGCGCAGCGCATGGCTTGATCGCGCGGCCTCGGACATCCGCCGTGACGTGGCGCGGCTCGTCGCCCACGAGGACCAGCGCGTGGAACATCTGTCGGCGCGATTGGCTACCTTGGGTCCGGCCCAGACATTGGCGCGTGGATACGCCGTCGTTCAGCGGGTGCCCGGCTCGGCGAGTACGAACACACCGGATGACCACCCACACGTGGTCAGCTCGGTGCTGGACATGCCGATCGGCACCCAGCTCCGTGTCCGGGTCGCCGACGGCGCCACCCGTGCAGCGGTGATGGGCGTGGAGAAGTAGAGGACAGACGTGGCAGCGAAGAAGCAGGACATCGAAGGACCGGTCCCGGTATCGGAATTGGGTTACGAACAGGCACGCGATGAGTTGATCGTTGTCGTGCGCACCCTGGAACAGGGTGGCCTCGACCTCGATGCGTCCCTGGAATTGTGGGAGCGCGGGGAGGCCCTCTCACGCCGGTGCGAAGAACACCTCGAGGGCGCACGCAAACGCATCGAGGCAGTCCTGGGCTCCGAGGAGGACCTTGCAGACGCCGACGACGAAGACGACGACTTCGACGATCAGGACTGAGCGTGCACCACTGCCCCGTACTCGGCGTTTATGACCGATCGCCGCTGCCTGCAATACTCGGATCGTGGCCGCAAAACCCCGCATTCTCAATAACAACAAGGACATGATCTGGTCGTTGATCCCCTTGCTGTTGCTGTGTGCCTTCATCGCGGTCGTGTCCGGCAACTGCTCGGTTGGATTGACCGGCGGTTCCGGCGACGACAAGGTCCCGGCGTACGACGTCGCGAACGGGCTCCGTGCCGATGCCCGATCGGTCACGTTCCCCATCCGGCTGCCCCAGACACCGGCGGACTGGAAGCCCAACTCGGGTACCACCGTCGCCCTGGAGAACACCGTCGTCTCCAATGCCGGTTACATCACGGCGAACGGCGTCTACATTCAGCTCAGCCAGACGAATGCGACCCAGGATGCCGTGGTCGGATACCTCTCGGACGATGAGACCCTGCTCGGCGCGGGCACCCGCGATGTCGGTGGCCGAAAATGGATTGCCTATGGCAAACCCGACGGTGGCCGGACGGTGTGGGTCACCGACCTCGGCGAGGTCCGGATCGGACTGAAGTCCAACAAGGCGAAGGACGACGACTTCTCGACACTGGCATCGGCGGTACTGGCTGCCTCGCCGTTGCCGGGCGCCAACTCGAACGGACGGGTTCTCCCCACCGGATAGTTGTCCGCCCCCGGGCCGACCCGTCGGCCCGGATGTTCCCTGAATATCAATCTTCCGGGTGAGGACTGTTGTCGCCCTAGGGCTATAGGCTCTGGCGCTATGGCAATGTTTCTGTATCGACTCGGACGATTCTCGTTTAGGCACAAATGGTGGGTGATCGTCAGTTGGCTATTGCTTGCGGCCCTGGTCATCACACTGGTGAGCAGTCTGAATCCCAAGTTCTCCAAGGACTTTGAGCTCCCGGGTACCGACTCGGACAAAGCCATGTCCCTCATGAAGGAGAACTTCCCGGCAATCAACGACGAGCAGTTCAAGGCGTCCACGAGTGTTCTCGTCGCCGCGGACAACGGGCTCGAAGCGCACACCGCGGACATCGACGCACTCGTCGCGAAACTCAGGACCTTGCCCGACCTGGTTGCGCCCGACACCATCGTGAACCCGGTCGACGTGGCCGCAGAGGACCCGGCGCTGGCCCCCAACGTCCTCGGCGACAACGGCCGGGTCGGTTTGATGCAGATCGATCAGGACATCAACGTCGAAGACCTCACCCTCGAGGACAAAGAGCAATTCGAGGACATCCTCAAGGAGTTCCGCGTCGGCGGTCTCGATGTCCAGGGCACCGGTTCCCTGATGCAGGTCTTCGAGCAGGGCGGCACCGCCGAGATGCTCGGATTCGTCATCGCGTTCGTGGTGATGATCGTTGCCTTCGGTGCCATCGTGGCGGCATTCATCCCGATCATCACCGGCATCCTCGGTGTGATGATCACCATCATGCTGGTCACCCTGGGCGCCGGCGTGTTCAACATCAACGAGAGCGCAACCGGCATCATCACCATGCTCGGTATCGCGGTGTCCATCGACTACGCGCTGTTCATCGTCTCCCGCTATCGCAGTGAACTGAACCTGGGCGGATCTCGAGAGGCCGCCGTGGGCCGTGCCGTCGGAACCGCGGGTTCGGCAGTTGTGTTCGCGGGTCTCACGGTGATGATCGCCGTCGCCGCACTGTCGGTGGTGGGCATCCCGTTCATCTCGCAGATGGGCCTGGCGGCGGCACTCGCGGTCTTGATCGCGGTGCTCGGCGCCATCACACTGATCCCGGGATTGCTGGGGGCGTTCGGTCGGTTCGCCTTCTCGCCGCGCATCCCCAAGGTCCGTCACGGCGACGAGCCCGAGGACTCGATGTCCAACGGCCATCGCTTCGCGAAATTCGTGACGAAATACCCGTGGCCGATCGCGGTTGTGTCGCTGCTCGCGCTTGTTGTGGTCGCCTTGCCGATGTCGAAGTTGGAGCTCGGGCTGTCATCGACAACCGACGCCGAGGTCCCCGCGACCGAACTGCTGCAGCGGGGATTCGGTGAAGGTATCAACGGCCCACTCCTGGTGGTGCTCAACGACACCGACGGCGGGTCCGTCGCCGCTGCGGCCGACCAGACGGTCGAGCACATCAAGACCCTGCAGAACGTCGCCAATCCCGGTCAGCTGACCTGGACGGGCAACGGTCCGAACAAACAGGACACGAAGGCCGGCGCGACGTCAGCCCTCATCTCGGTCACGCCGCAGCAGTCACCGAGCGGTCCGCAGACCCACGATCTGATGGAACAGATCCGCGACTACTCCTCGACCACGGATGCCGAGGGCGTCACCCTCAACGTGGGTGGGCAGACGGCGATCATGTCGGACATCTCGGCCAAGCTGAGTTCAGCTCTGATCCCCTACCTGGTCCTGGTGGTCGGACTCGCCTTCCTGATCTTGATGGTCGTGTTCCGTTCCGTCCTGGTCCCCCTGACCGCGACCATCGGGTTCCTGTTCTCGGTGTGCGCGACATTTGGTGCCACGGTGGCGATCTTCCAGCTCGGCCACTTCGGGTTGATCACGCACACCCAGCCGATCATCTCGTTCCTGCCGATCTTCATGATCGGTGTGGTGTTCGGCTTGGCGATGGACTACCAGGTCTTCCTGGTCACCCGTATGCGTGAGGAGTACGTGCACGGTTTGTCCGCCAAGGAGTCGGTGATCATCGGCTACAAGCACGGCGCCCGCGTTGTCGCATCGGCAGCCGTCATCATGATCGCCGTGTTCGCGGCGTTCATGCTGGCACCCGACACCAGCTCGAAGATGATGGGCTTCGCTCTCGCGGCGGCCGTGTTCTTCGACGCGTTTGTGGTGCGCATGGTGATCGTGCCTGCGGTGATCACGATCATGGGCGACAAGGCCTGGTGGATGCCCAAGTGGCTCGACAAGGTCCTGCCCAATGTCGACATGGAGGGCACTGCGATCCGGAAGATCCCGATCGATTCGGACGCCGGCGACGACAAGCCGCAGCCTGCCACCGTCGGTTCCGCCGACTGATCTCGCTTCACCGGCCACCTCACCCCCGTC
>NZ_AYTE01000041.1:0-10855 GCF_000506245.1 Williamsia sp. D3
GGCTGCTCCGGCGGCACCAGCTGCTCGGCGGCGACCACGCCCGACGGGTTCGCGACGTCGTCGGGGATCGGTCATCGTGGCCGCGGCGATCGTGGTGCTGGTGATCGTGGTGGCCGGCGGTGTGATGGTGCTGACGTCGTCGTTGTCGGTTTTGCGGTCGGACCCACCGAATGTGGACCTGCCGGCCGCCGATCAGGCGAACTGGACCACGATTCCGTCGCCGTCTCCTGCGCCGCCGCCGTCGGTCACCAATCCCGCCTGCCCCACCACCACGGTGGGCAAGGTGTCGTGGGGCCGAGATGCCGGCGGCACGAGCAACGGTGTCGACGCCATCAAGGCGTTCGACTACGGCTACTACGTGCAGCGCTCGGGCGAGGCGGCCCGCGCGGTCGTGGCACCGGATGCGGCCCTGGTTGCTGATGCGCCCACGATCCAACGGGCCGTGGACGCTCTGCCGGCCGGGACGACCCATTGCTTGGAGATCACCGACACCGGCCGCGGTGTGTACGAGGTCAGATTGGCTGAGTTCCTGCCCAATTCGGCTGCACCGAGCCTGACGTTTCAGGTGATCGAGACCGGTGTTCGTGAGGGTCGCACGGTCATCACCGGGATTCCAACAAACGTGTCGATAGGGGAGTGACCAGTGGTCACGCACACAGTCCTACTGCGAGTAGGGCGGCCTGGGAGCGGTTCAGATTGGCGTCGAGTGACGCTCCCAGGCCGCGGGTTGCCGATGTTCATCCACACGAAGCGGACGCCGATCGGCGTCCCTCAGTCTAGGCGGTAGGGACATACATGAGTCGAGCGAAGATGCGGCCACTAGTGGCTGGATTGGCGACCCTGTCGGTGACGCTGACCGTGGTGGCCACCGTGCCCGCCACCGCCAGCGCCGCCCAGCCGTCGAGCTGCACCCCGTATATGGCGTACCTGGTGCCCGGAACGTGGGAAACCACCGCCACCGCTGACCCCTCCAAACCGGCCGGGCTGCTCGGCAAGGTCGGCGCCGAACTCGAAGAGTCCTACGGTTCGCAGATCACCGTGATCTACCCGAACTATTCGGCGTCAGCGTTCGACAAAGGACAGACCTACGCCAGCTCGGAAGCCGATGGCGTGCAACGTCTTCGCGGCCTGCTCGAACAGTGCCCCGAATCGCAAAACGTGCTCGGCGGCTACTCCCAAGGCGCTGACGTGGCCGGCGATGTGGCCTGGCAGATCGGCAACGGACAAGGCCCCGTCGATCCGGACAAGATCGACGCGGTCGGCCTGGTCGCCGACCCCAAACAGGGCAACGCCCCGGTCGCCGGACCCGCCCCGACCGGTAAAGGCATCGCCGGCACCCGTCCCGGTGGTTTCGGCACACTCGCCGACAAGGTCCGCCAGGTCTGCGCACCCGGTGACCTCTATTGCTCGACGAACTCCTCCGAGCACTCCTTCATAGCCGGTCTAGGGCAGATGCTCGGATCATCGGGCAACGGTGAAACCGCACCCACCACAACCACAGTCGCCGACACCACGACCAGCACCACACCGACTACGGGTAGTGCGGTGACATCGCCGGCCGATGCTCAAGCGTTGACCAGTGACTACTCGCGCACCGATGTGCCAGGCACCGTCGGGGCGGCGACCGCGCTCAACGATCAGATCGCCGAGCTCCAGGGCCAGCCCGCGCCGGCCTCGGGCGGTCAGGCCAGCCAGATCGCCTCGCTGGCGTCGTTGGCCGGACAGCTCCTGGAAACCTTCACCGCGGTGGCCGATACCCAGCAGTGGGTGCAGACCACCCCCGGCGCAGACAAGTACCTGAGCAACGCCAAGCCTGGCACTCCTGCCGCGCAGGCGAACTCGCTGCTCTCGACGTTCAACGCGATGGACGTTCCGGCGATCCTGTCGACCACCAGCTCCATTGCGTCGTCGCTGTCCCAAGCGCTCGGGTCAAGTCCCACCGTCCCCCTCGCCGGCACCACCACCACGTCGTCGACCACACCCACCACCGCGTCGAGCGGTGCGGGGTCGACGACCACTCCATCCGCTGCATCGCCGACGTCCGAGAGGGGTGAGGCCGGCGGTGCGGCGGCTGTTCCGACCGGTGAGGCTGTTTCGGTCTCGCCGACGGTCCCCACAGGGGCAGGGGAGGGGAGTGCACCGGCCTGGCAAGGCACCGGTGCACTCCCCACACCCCAAACCGGTGGCGCCGCTCCGGATTACGCCGCTCTCGGTGCCTCCACGGCCCAGCTGGTGGCCCAGGTCGCACCGTTGAACTCGGCCGATAAGACAGCGTTGACGTCGGCGGCCACCGTGCTCGGTGGCCTCAAACCGGAGGTGCTGATCGGGCAAGGGCTCAACGTGGTGACCGCGGTGACCAGCACCGACTACCGGGGCATCGTGGCGGGCCTGCAACGGCTGCCGCAACAGATTTTCACCGGCGACATTCCCGGGGCCCACAAGACTGCCGGGGATCTCAACAACATGTTGTCGCCGTGGGTGACGATGGCCGCCCAGATCGATTTCAAGACCGCCGCCAAACTCGTGGCGTTGATTCCCGATCCATCGGGGACCACCCAAATCGCGTCGGTGGTCCTGGGATTGCTGGGCAACCTCGACATCGTGCGCCTGGCCCGCAACGTCGGCCAGCTCCAAGAAGTGGCCTGGCAGGTCCTCGAATCGCACAACCTGATGGCCCTGACCCAGCTCCTGCCGATCGGGTTGGATTTGGCGTCGGTGGCCTTGGGTGTGCTCGAACCAGGCGCGAAGATGTCGCCGGAACTCCTTGGCGCGGGCGCCACCCCCGAACAGCAAGCGCTGGCCACCCACAGCCAGGGCCAGGACATGGTCGGCATGTTCGGGTCGCTGACCCAGTTGGTCTCTTCTCAAGGCGCACAGGACCTTTCCAAGCTCGTCGGGGAGGGCCTGACCGCTGCCACGTTCTACGCCTCCAATGCGCACGGGCAATACGACAAGCTGATTATCGACGGCAAAACCGCCCTGGACTGGCTCTATGACTTCTTCCGCGAAGCGCTGGGCGGGTGATGTGCAGCTGATCTGACACCCGCCGTGCGCGCTACGGGCGCGCACCACTTTTTCCTCTTTTTGCTTGTCCTGGCCGGGCGCGTGAAAAGCGAAGTAATGCAACCAAAGTGAGGAGGTAGACCCGATGGCACAACAACCTGGCACCACCAAGAAACTCTCGTTGGCCGGTGTCGTCGGTCTGCTTCTGGCGGCGATCATGTTCGTCGGGTTCGGATCAGATAACCCCGAACCACCCACCGATTGCCTACCTCAGGTCGCCGCCCAAGGCCCGACCGTGCAGGGCCCGGGCACCAAGGTGCTGCCCATGAAAAAGGACACCTACCAGTTCAGTTCCCCGTTCGGGCCGCGGTGGGGAACGATGCATCAGGGCGTGGATTTCGCTGCACCGCTGGGCACCCCGATCTATGCGGCGATGAGCGGAACGGTCGCCGACGCCGGGCCCGCCGGCGGATTCGGCTACTGGATCATCATCGACTTCGACGCCGACGGCAAGAAATTCTCGAACGTGTACGGCCACATGCCTGGCAGCTCGTTCAAGGTCAAAAAGGGCGACCAAGTCTCCTCCGGCCAGCAGATCGCCACCGTCGGTTCTGAAGGCGGATCCACCGGACCCCACCTGCACTTTGAGGTGTGGGACGGCGGCCGTCTACCCGAGGGGGCCGGCACTGCTGTTGACCCCATGCCGTGGCTCTCAGGTGCCGGCGAGCCGGGAGCCCCGGCCAGTGACCCGTCGGCAGATCCGGGCGCACCCCGCGGACCACCACCGGCCGAGCAAGTCTCCGATCCGGCCGTGGTGTCGGTCGCCGACTGGGAGAAAGTCGCCAAGCTCGAGTCCGGCGGCGATTGGGCCATCGACACCGGTAACGGCTACTTCGGTGGGCTGCAGTTCAACCCGCAAACCTGGACCGGTAACGGCGGCGGCGAGTTCGCCCCCACGGCGAATGCTGCCACTGCCGGTGAGCAGATGGAGGTCGCCAACCGGGTCCTTAAAACCCAAGGCTGGGGTGCCTGGCCGGTCACCAGCAAAGAAGCCGGTGTCACCGACAAAAAGCCCGCACCCGACGGCAGTTTCGTCGACGCAGCCACGTCCACACCCGAATCGGCCACCGTCGAGCTGGCCGCAGCACGCGGACCTGCTCCCGGTGCCGGTTGTGCCCCCGCCGGCGGTTTGGGGACTGCCCTCAAACCCGGATCGGTCCCGGCCGAGTACGAGCCGTGGATCATCAAGGCCGCCACCACCTGCCCCGAAGTCACCGCACCGCTACTGGCGGCGCAGCTGGAAAACGAAGGCGGCGGCTTCAACCCGAAGGCGTACAACGCCGAATCCGGGGCGATGGGCAACGCCCAGTTCATTCCCTCGGTGTGGCCATCGAAAGGCGTCGACGGCGACGGCAACGGTTCCAAAGACCCCTACACCGTTCCTGACGCGGTGATGTCGATGGCCTCGTTCGACTGCGAGCTGGTCGGCATCGCCAAAGAGGGCCTACAACAGGGAAAGCTCAAAGGCGACCTGACCGAGCTGTATCTGTCGATGTACAACTGCGGCCCCGGTGCCACCCAAGCCCAAGGTGGGGTCTGCCAGAACGACCAAACCCAGAACTACGTCCGCAACATCCCGGCGAACGCGGTCGCCAAGTTCAGCGCTCCCGCACCCGGCGGCGCTGACCTTCCCCGGGGTGGCCCGTTCGGGCAGCGTGCGGTCGCTGCAGCGATGAAGTGGCGCGGCACCACCTACGCCTGGGGCGGTGGCACTGCACACGGGCCTAGCGGCGGGATCTCCGACGGCGGCGGTGCCGCCGACGCTGCCGGTGACTTCGGAAAGATCGGGTTCGACTGCTCGGGACTGATGATCTACGCGATCGCCCAAGCCTCCGATCAAAAGATCATCCTGGACCACTACACCGTCAACCAGCTCAACGATCCACGCGGAAAACCCGTCCCCATCAACGCCTTACAGCCCGGCGATGTGGTGTTCCCCGGCGGCGGTAACCCCCAGCACGTGGCCATGTACATCGGCAACGGCCAGATGGTCGAAGCCCCCCAATCAGGAGACGTCGTCAAGGTCTCCCCGTTGTCGAACCTCGGCGACGGTATCGACGCACGGAGGTTCGGATGACCACCACCCACATACCTACCCGCCGATCAGCTGCTGGCCGGCTGACGGTCGCAGCGGCGGCGATCGCTATCACCGCCGCACTCATGGCCGGGTGCTCCGGTGAGGACGGCGAACCCACCGCGGCATCGACGACACCGCGCACCCCGGCCCAAGCCCAGCAGTGGGATCCGGGCGACCCGCCGCGCACCATCGAGCCCACCGCGGCCACACCCAGCTCCGCTCTGCCCGACGCAGCGGCCGAGCTCGACCGATCCAACCCTGATGCGGTCTCGCAAGCGGCGGTTCAGATCTGGTTTTCCTGGGACACCGCCACCGACCGTGGCCCCAACGACGCCACCGCCCGCGCGGCCCCGTTGCTGACCCAAAAGTTCGCGGACAGTTTGTTCGCGACCGGCTCTAACAGTCCTGGCGGGCAATGGCTGACCTGGGCCAAACAAGATGCCGTGGTCACACCCACGATCCGGTTGATGCCCGACCAAGGGGCACCGCAAACGCCCGACCGCAAGTACTACGTCTACGAGGTCACCCAGACCGCGCGCACCCCCGACGGTGAGCAAGTCGGTGCACCGGTGACCACCTCGGCCTGGGTGATCTGCGTGCGCAACGGACCGATCTGGGAGGTGAGTCAACTCGCCCAACGATGACCACCACCGACCTGTCCCTGCCCCGGACCCAACCTCGAAGGAGGACCGTATGAGCTTTTCCAGCAACGCCTATCCGCAATCGAGCGTCGGCAGCCCGTACGACGCCGAAACACCAGTGAACCTGCGCGCACAAACACTGCGCCGCCGCCCACCCGAACCAGAACCAGAACCCGTCGACGACACCACCGTCGACGACAGTGAGGCCACCGATACGGTGGCGGCCGAACCCGTCGAGGTCCGCGCACCACCCGTGAGGCCGCCGAAGCCACCCGCGCAGCGATCTTCGCCGCCGCGACCACCGACCCGACCGACGCCGCGAAAACCGAAGTGGTGCGGCCCGCGCCGGTCGGACCAGGCGAAGCCCCGACTATCGAGTTCGGTCCACCGGTCCGCGCGATCGCGCCGCCTGTCGTCGACGAGGACTATCGCCACCAGGTGCTGCGCGGGGAGCTGCTCGCCGCGAACCCGGGTATCGAGACCGACCCGGCCGAGTGGGGCCGGCGGGGCCGGATCAATCAGACCCTCGGGATGAAGCTGCGCCCTGAACCCGCCGAGATCGACTACCGCTACGACGTCGAGCTGATTTCCCGTGCGGTCTTGCCGCCGTGGTTCGTGGTGATGATCGCCAACCCCAAAGGCGGGCAGGGAAAAACACCGACCACTCTGATGCTCTCTTACATTTTCGGGCTGTTCCGCGGTGCGGGCGTGGTGGCATGGGACAACACCGAATCCAAAGGCACCCTGGCCGACCGCGCCGAAGCCACCACCCCTGGCGAGCAGCTGCACGTGTGGGATCTCCTCGAGCACGCCAGTGAGCTCGCCGGGCCGAACGCTCAGGCCGGGGCGCTGGGGGCGTACCTGCGCCGTCAGCCGATCACCATGGTCGATGTCCTGGCCTCGGATAGTTCGTCCAAACGCGACAAAGCCATCGGCAACGCCGAATGCGATGCGGTGGCCGCCGTGCTGCGCCGACACCGCCACGGCGTGTTCGTCGACACCGCCGGCGAGGACCTGTCGGACAACTGGCAGTGGACCGCCCACAATGCCCACCAGCTGGTGATCCCGATGACCTACCGCCGCGACGCCGCGCGCGCGGTGCTGGAAATGCTCGACGGGCTGCGCAGTCGGCACGGCCGACCGGACCTGGTCACCGACGCGGTCGTGGCACTCGCGGCCATCCCCGGCAGCGCCGACCCGACCGACCGGGATGCCATCATTGCCGACCTGGTCGACCTCGGCATCACCCGGATTATCGACGTTCCCTACGAGCCGCTGTTCGAGGGCTCCGGTACCCGCATCGCCGAAGCCCAGCTCGCCGCGCCCACCCACATCGCCTACACGCGGGTGGCAGCGGAGATCGCCGACCAGCTTTCCCAGCTGCGCAGTAGCGCACCCATCGAGTACACCGCCGGTGCGGTACCCACCTCGATCACCCGTCCGGCTGTCCACATCGGCCCACCAGCAGCAGTCGGGCCACCGCCCAACACCGGTCCCTACAACCCCCACCCAGCAATGAACACCTATCCACCACAAGGAGGTAACTCATGACCACCAGCACTAGCACCGGTAGCAGGTTGCAGCGCAACAGTATTCGCGCTGCAACCATCCTCGGCATCGTCACCTTGGCCTGGCTGACCAGCGCCGGTGTCGCCGGCGCCGACACTGTCGTCGCGATTGACAGCCCACTGGACGGCATCACCCCCGACTTTTCTCTCTGGGGTACCGGCGTAGGGGACACCTGGCGTCGGCTCATGGCTGCGTTCTGGGCTGCCTGCCTGGCCGCCTGCGCCATCTGGGTCATCGCCGCCTCGGTGAAGATGGCCATGGCCAACCGGCGAGGTATGGCCGGACAGCAAGTCGAGGCCAAAGCCTCCTTCATGGACGCCCTCACCGGGCTCGGCGCCTGCGCCGGGGCCTCGATCCTCATCGGCGGCGTCCTGTTCGCCGTCTCGGGCTAACCCAAAACCCACCAATCCCACTCACAGAAAAGGACATTGACATGACATCTTCTCCCAGCCCCCGCGCTCGCCGCCCCATCAACCCCGGCGCCGCCCCCGTCCCCCCACGAGCTGGCGGCGACCGCCACAAGCTGCGCCGCGTTCGGTTCGTCGTGTTCTTCGGCGTAGCGCTCGTGATCACGCTGCTCATCATCCTGCTCACCGTCATCCTCTAACCCCGCCCAACGTCCTAACAATCAAGGAGCACAGCATGATTGGCAAGAAACTACCGAGCGAGTCGCCCAACCCGACGGGGGGTGTGCGGTGATGGCTCGCGACTACAGCCGAGTCGGCACGCCTTCGGCCGCAGGGGGCGGTGCCCCGGCACGATCGCGTACGCCGTGGTGGATCGGCGGCGGAGCATTGCTGATCATCGTGGTCCTCATTTTTGTTCTCGCTGCTGCGTGCGGCGGTGATGACGGCGGCGACTCAGGCGCAGCGAACAAGAACTCGACACAGGGGATCGGGTCCGCCCATGGCCCGCAATCGATCACCGACGGCATCCCTTCGGGGTACACCAGGGACAAGGTCGGCGTCACCACGGCCGGGGTGAATTTCGTGCAGGCGGTGACTCAAGCTGGCCAGGGCCGTATCTCCGGGGAGAAGCTGCGTGAGCAGTCGGTCGGCACGAGCGCAACGCCGGCGCTGCTCGAAATACTGGATCAGGTCAGCGGTCGCGGCGAGACCGAGAACGTCTACCTGACGATTCCGGTTCTCCCAACTGTGACGGAGTTTTCGCCCGACAAGGCCGTGGTGAGCGTGTGGCAGGTCGATACCGGCCAGTCAAAGATCGGTGACGCGGGCAAGGTTGGCGTGCAAACGATCTGGTCGACAACGACAGTGACCCTGTCGTGGAGCGGCACTGATTGGAAAGCGGTCGACTGGAAGTTCGCACGGGGCCCTAATCCTGCTGACACCACCTTCCCGGCCGCCGATTCACCGCTCGCGCAGAAGGCGACCAACGGCTACTACAGCTTCTACGTCGACTAAGTCGCCGGGCTACAGGAGAAACCCATGAGGACCAGCATCTTTCAACGAATCCGCACACACTATCGCCGTACGCCCCGAACTGGTGGGCACTCGGTGTGGGTGCGGGCGCTGCTGCTGGTGACCGCAGCACTGGTGCTGGTCACCGTGGGGGCCGGGCAGGCCGCCGCCGCACCCGAAGACGCACCGGCATCGTCCATGACCGGCGGTAAGCAACTCCCCAAAGGGATGCCCGCTGAGCTCAATCAATTCGTCGCCGGCACCGACGAGTTCAAGAACGGCCCCTGGTTCAAAGGGGTCTGCGCGGACAAGGGCGGTGACTTCGCCGGCTACCTGGCCGCGATGTTCCCGAACGAGGAAGCGTTGCGGTACTGGGGCCTTCCCGCTGATCAGAAGGTCAAATTGATTCAGGCCAAGGCGATGGGCTTGGTCGTGTCGAATGTGGAGCTGCCCAGCGGGGAGTCGCTGCCCGCTGAGGCGTTGCGCGACGAGAAGAAGGCCAAAGAAGCGGTCGACGCAGGCTGGGCACCCCCGAGTGACTGGTATCAGGAGACCTTTCCCAACGACCGTTCTGAGTTCTACCCCTCGACCACACCGGTGTGCGCCGACGACCTCAAACGCTGGACCAGCGAAGCGATCACAACGTGGGGCTTCAAGTGGGCCAAACAACCCGACGCGGCATCGATGGACATCATGACCGCCGCCGAGGACGGCCCCCGACGCACCAACGCCGAGGCCGGCGACCCGCAACGCAACCGGATCGAAGATCCCTGCAACACCGGCGAGAAACGCGGATGGGCGTACTGCGAACACGCATTCTTCGTCAACTGTGACCAAGCAGCCCGAGGTCCGGATGTCGCGAGCTGCACGGACTGGAACATCAACGTGGGCAAAATGTTCGACGAGACGGCAGCGTGGATCGACCGCAACACCGAGCTCAGTGACCGGGTCGACGAGGCAATCAAGGAGACCGGGGCCTACAAGCTCGGTGCCGCCGCAGTCGATGCGTTCTCGATGCTCTGGACCGGGGCGGTGGCGATCGCCAAGTTCGTCGAGGATCCCAGCAGTGTGATCGACGATTGGGCCAACACGATGAAAGAAGGCTCGATCGGACTGCTGCAGAAGGTGTTACCGGGCCTGGCCGAGGTCGGCAATTTCGACTTCAAGGCCCAGTGGTTCATCGCCTGGTACGCCAAGGCCGTAGGGCTGGGCATCGCGGTGCTGGCGGTGCTGTTCCTCGCCGCGACCGTGCGCGCCGCCCGCAGCGGTGGGGGGCGAGAACTGCTGTTCAACACCCTGGGCTATGCGCCGATGGCAGTGGCGTTCATGCTCTTCGCGCCCGGGGTGGCGTACATGATCGAAGCGTTCTGTGCGGCATTGTCCGATGCCCTCGTGGGCTTTATGGGGACATCGGTCGACGAGCTGGTCAACAATGTCTCGGCCACCCTGGGCGCGGTCAACAAAGACACCCTGGTCGGCGGAACATTGATGGGACTGATCGGCTTTGGCCTGCTGGCGATCGGGGCGTTCGCTCTGTACGTGGGTCTGTTGATGCACCAGATCGGCATCCCGTTGGCCTCCTGCGCGATGGCGATCGGGTTCGCCTTCTTCGTCTATCCGCCGATGCGCAAGAAGGCGTTGCGGATCCCGATGACCCTGCTGTCGCTGATGCTTAGTGTGCCGCTGCTGTTCTTCATGCTCGGGCTGCTCAGCGACCTGCTCAACGACGCTGCTAAGAACTCGATCGCCGGCACCGGGGAACTGCAATCTCTCGGCATGCTCACGCTGATGGCACTGGCGTTCGTCGTCATCGGTCTCGCGCCGTTCTCGATGCTCAAATGGGCACCGGTCCTGCCTGACACCGAAGACTCCGACCGAATGGGCGACTCCGGAGGCGGATCAGGCCAAATCATCGGCGCCGGCATGGGCGGTGCGATCGGGGCCTCCCGCGGAGCCTCCGGTGGTGGTGGCCACGGCGGCGGAGGCGGCGGTAGTGGAGGGCCGGTGGGTGGGCAGAGCGGACAGACCGCCCACAAAGCGACCAGCGCCGCGAACGCCGGCCCCGGCGGAGGCCATACCGGCGGCAA
>NZ_AYTE01000042.1:0-4901 GCF_000506245.1 Williamsia sp. D3
CGCCGGGGTCGTCGCGGCGGCGGTGGCGGCACCGAGACCACATCCGAGAACCGCGGGGCCGGCAACAGCGGGGGACCGGCCGCCCATGCACCACCGCCGGAATCCGGCCCGCACGTCGCGACGTGAACGGCCGATCGATGCGTGCGCTGACGATCCTGGTCAGCGTTCTCGCCCTGGTGTTCGGACCCCTCGCGGTGTCGGCGGTGGCCACACCCGCCGACGACACCTCGCAGACCGATGACACCTCGCAGACCGGGGAGTTCCTGCGGATCTCGCTCGAGTCGATCGATCCCTCCACAGTCACCACCTCCAGCCCCGGCGTCGTCACCGCCGGCGGGACGCTGACCAACGTCGGGGACCGGCCGGTCCGCAACATCGCCATGCGCCTGCAGCGCGGGGCCGCCATCACCACCAGTGCCGGCCTCGGCGACTCCCTGTCCGCCGACGCGAACAGTTTCGAGACCGTCGGCGACTTCACCGACGTCAGTCAGCAGCTCGGACCCGGGCGGTCGATTCCCTTCTCGCTACGAATTGATCTGTCCGTCAATGCTTCTGGTGCGCCCAGCTTCCAGATCGACAAGCCGGGGATCTATCCGGTGCTGGTCAACGTCAACGGCACCCCCGACTTCGGCAACCCGGCACGGCTCGACGACGCGCGAGTACTCCTGCCCGTGGTCGGCCTGCCGCCGAACCCTCTGCGCGCTCAGTCCCAGGCCGACGACAACGCCTCGGGTGACCCTGTCGCCGCGCCCATCGGAGCCGACGGTTCGGTGGCCCCGGACATCTCACAACCGGTCGGCATGACCATGCTCTGGCCGATCGCCGCACCGGCCTCGCTCGCGCCCGGCGTCACCGGGGGAGGCGACGAGACAGTCCGGTTGATGGACAACGGTCTCGAGCAGTCACTGGCCGCCGGCGGACGTCTCGATCGACTCGTGGCGACCATGGAGCAGACCCGGACGCGAGATCTGGAGTCGCCGCTGGCGCGCAGCCTGTGTCTGGCGGTGGACCCCGATCTGCTGATCAGCGTGCAGGCGATGACCAGTAGTTATCTGGTCACCACCGACCCGGCCGATCCGACCGGTCCAGCTCGGGAGGGCACCGGATCCGAGGTCGCGGCGGCCTGGCTCGCTCGGCTGCAGGCCCTGGCCACCGGTATGTGCGTGGTGGCCACCTCGTTCGCCCACGTCGACACCACCGCGCTGACCCAGGTCGCCGATTCCGACCTGTCCGACACCGCATTACGAGCACCCGCCGACATCGTCGACCGCATCCTCAACGTGAAGAGTGTGCGTGGCCTGGCGATTCCGGCCTCCGGGGTCCTGGACACCGCAGGCGCCGGACTGATCCGCGACAAGGGCGCGGTGGGCACCGTCGTCGCGGCGTCGAGCGTCAGAAACCTCACCCCCACCTCGACGAACGGCGAATACCCCCTGGGCGAGGACCTCGCCGTCCAGACCTATGACCCGGCGGTGGCAAGCGGCCTGTCGGCACTCGGCCCGGGTCCGCGGTCGGCCCAGGTCACCCCGACAGCCCAGCGGGCAGGCTGGCTGGCCGGCACCGAACAGGTCCGCCGCCAGAACGCGGTCGCGGCGATGATGTTCTCTGCGCTCGCACCCTCCACGCTCGCCGACGACTCCCGGACGGCCGAGACGGGCACGCAATCGTCGGACGCGCAGGCCGTGGCCGACCCGATCGCCGAACGCATCGGGCGCGGCGCGGTGCTGATGCCCCCACCCACGTGGTCTGCGTCCGAGGACGACACCCGTGCGGTGTTGTCGGCCATGTCTCTGCTGCTCGGTTCAGACCTCGCGATTCCCCGGCCGCTGGCCGGGATCGCCACCGATCTCACCGCCACCTCGGGTGCACCCGCGGGTGCAGAGCTGGTGGCCCCACCCGGGACCGCCATCACCGGTCCCGATCCCCGGGTCATCGCCTCGGTACGCGCCGACCTGCAGCAGACGCGCGACCTGCAGGACTCGATGACGCGCCGCGCGGACGTGCCGATCACCCCGGGTGCCTACCTGGCGCCGCTGCGTGAGGACATGCTGCGGGCGATGGCGTCCGTGGCGCCGCAGGATGAGCAGGCTGCGGCGCGGTCGGCGTCGATGCGCACATCTGCGGTCGCGACCACGCTGATGAACATCCGCAACGGTGTGGGCATCCTCGACCCAGGTGGGCGGTTCACCCTGGCCTCCGAACGCAGCCCGTTGCTCCTGGTGATCCGCAACGATCTGCCCGTGGCGATGCGAACTCGATTGAACGTGTCGGCACCGAGCGGCATGACCGTCGGAGACATGGGTGTGTTGGAGATCCCGCCCAGGGGCACCCGTCAGATCCAGGTCCCGACTCGTGCCGACCGCTCCCGTTCGATCACGGTGGAGATCGGTCTGGTGACCACAGGCGGCGTCCCGTTGGGCGACTCGATCAACCTGTCAGTACATTCCAATGCATATGGTAAACCGCTCTTCATCATCACAATCTGCGCCGGCGCACTCCTGGTGTTCTTGTCGGGCAGACGGTTGTGGCATCGATTCCGTGGGGAACCCGATCCAGCCGACCTCGACCGGCCCGAACCCGACGAACGCGATCGTCTGATGGCGGACAGCCGCGCGTTGCACAGTCCACCCGAGCGCGAGCACCACCTCGGCCGACATCACCCTGATCACGACAACGGCGGTGACAGGCCATGACCAACGGTGGAATGCAGCCGCCACCTCCGCGCCGAAGGCCCCCGCCCCGGTCTGTGGGGGTCCCGCCCGGTGCACCACGCGACCCCGCACCCGGACCACGCCCGACAGCCGGTGAGCTGGCCTCGGCTGCGTCCGGCAAGATGACGACGTCCACGGCGATCGACCCCGGTGCCCGCGTCCGCGAACAGCCGTCCGACGACAGCGTCCTGCGCACCAGCGGATCCATTGCGCTGGCCACCCTGGTCTCACGCATCACCGGATTCGTACGCACGGTCCTGGTGCTGGCCCTGCTCGGCGCCGCGGTCGCTTCGTCGTTCCAGGCCGCCTATGTACTGCCCAACATGGTCGCCGAGGTGGTCCTCGGTGCCGTCCTCACAGCCATCGTGATCCCGGTCCTGGTACGCGCCGAATCCGAAGACGCGGACGGGGGAGTGGGATTCATCAACCGCATCTTCACCCTCGCGGTGACCGTGCTGGGGGTGGCCACCCTCGCGGCCCTGATCGCTGCGCCCGCGCTCACGATGCTCAACCTCGGTGACGGCAAGGTCAACCGCGACCTCGCCACCGCACTCGCGTTCCTGCTGATGCCCGCCGTGCTGTTCTACGGGTTGTCGGCGCTGTTCATCGCCATCCTGAACATGAAGGGTTTCTTCAAGCCCGGCGCCTGGGCACCCGTGCTCAACAACGTCGTACAGATAGTGACCCTGATCGCCTATGCGGTCGCCCCGGGTGACATCTCGCTGAACCCCGTCAGCATCAGCGACACCAAGCTCCTGATCCTGGGCGTCGGCACCACCCTCGGCGTGATCGCCCAGACCGCGGTCCTGCTCCCCGCCATCCGGCGCAGCGGGGTGAAGCTGAAACTGCAGTGGGGTCTGGACGATAGATTGCGCAAGTTCGGCAACATGGCGCTTGCGATCGTTCTGTACGTCGCAGTCCTGCAAGTCGGTCTGATCGTCACCTATCGCATCGCCTCGAGCGCAACCGAAGCCGGCGTCAGCGTCTACGCGACACACTGGCAGCTCCTCCAGTTGCCCTACGGCGTCCTCGGCGTGACCATCCTGACCGCGATCATGCCCCGCCTCTCCCGTAATGCCGCCGCCGACGACACCCACTCGGTGGTCGACGATCTCTCACTGGCCACCCGGTTGACGATGGTCTCGCTGGTGCCGGTCATCGCGTTCATGACGTTCTTCGGGCCGGCCATCGGTGTCGCCGTGTTCAACTTCGGCAAGTTCGACGCCGACACCGCCTCACAGCTCGGCAGCGTGCTCTCGTGGGGCGCGTTCACGATGATCCCGTACGCGATGACACTGGTGCAGCTCCGCGTGTTCTACGCCCGCGAGGACGCCTGGACCCCGACGTACATGGTCATCGGGATCACCGCGGTGAAGGTGGCGGCGTCCTATCTCGGCCCGGTCCTGTTCGACGACCCCGACGCGATCATCCGGTGGCTGGCCCTGTCCAACGGTCTCGGCTACCTCGTCGGTGCGGTGGTCGGTCACTATCTGCTGCGCAGCAGGCTCGGTGGCGCCCGCATGACCAACGTCGGCCGCACGGTCATCTGGACCATCGTGGTGTCGGTGGCGTGCAGCGCCCTGGTGTGGGCGCTGGCCGAGGTGTCCGGACTGCACCGGCTCAGCACCGACCACGGCAAGATCGGCTCCCTCGCCTATCTCTTGCTCGTCGCGGTCGTCTCTATCGGCCTCACCTACACGGTCCTGACCCTGCTGCGTGTTCCCGACGTGCTTGCAGTGGTGGTCGCAGTCCGCCGGGTCATCGGCCGGTTCATCCCCGCTGTCGCCCCGGCCCCCGAACCCGCCACCGACGGTGCTGCCACCATGACCGTTCAATTCCCGCGGATCTCTGGGGACGAATCGGTTCCGTATTCTGGTCAGGTCGAGGTCATTCAGCGCTTCGACCGGGGAACATCGAGTTGGCAGGCGTATTCGGTCACCAGTGGCGGTGCCGCCGGAATGGGCGTCCGCCAACCCCAAGATCTTCGCTATCGGAGGAGAGGAGCAGGTGCCTTGAACAAACCAGAGCCCGACAGCAAACCGGCCGGGCCGCCCACGCCTGCTGCCGGTTCCACCGCCGTCTCGCCAGAAGACGGTCCCGCCACCAGGGCGATGCCCAGTCAGGCAGGCGCCCGCCAGCCCGCTCGCGAGCAACCGCCCGGCGACCGACCAGCGTCAGGTCCCCCCGGAC
>NZ_AYTE01000043.1:0-33817 GCF_000506245.1 Williamsia sp. D3
CGGTGGTGGCGGGGGAAACACCGGCGGAGGCGGGCGCAACAGCTCTGGTTCTGGCAGCGGTGACCAGCAGGGCTCAGGCGGCCGGTCCAGCGCAACCCCCTCGGGTGCAACACCTACCGGCGCAGAGGCCGGTGCGAGCACACCGACCGGCGGGGCTAGCGGTTCCGGCGGTAGCGGCGGGTCGGGCTCGGGCGGCGGCGGATCGACGATGGCCGACGCGGTGAGCAACGTGTCGGGCGCGATGCAGATGTCCCAAGCCGCCGAAGACTTCTTCGACGACAACGCCCCAGCGATGGCAGGAGAGCCCCGATGAGCGCCAAACACAGCACGTTCCGTGCACTCGCCGTCCCTGTCACCCCGCTCACGGTGGGTGTGACCGTCGGCATGGTGCTGCTGCTGGTCGCAGCGTTCGCGCCGGTCCCCGCCGTCTGGGTGCTCGTGTTGTACGTCGCGGGCATGGCAGCGGCTGCGGCCGGGGTCCTGGTGCAACGTCGGCGGGTGCGTCGATGAGCAGCAACGCCGACCGCAACGTGCTGATCCTCTACGGGCGCTGGGAGCGACCGAGCACCACGGGCCTGTACGGCATGACCTGGGGTGTGACCGTCTTCGCCGGCGGCCTGGTCATCGCGAACATTCTGCTGTTTCTGATCACGAATTCGTTTGCAGTGATGGTCGTGTCAGTGCCGCTTTCGGCGCTGTTGGTCGGCCCTCTAGTGGCCCGTATCGGTGGCCGAACAGGATGGGAGTTACTGATGTTGCGAGGCCAGTTCTGGTGGGCAAAGTGGCGGGGTGAGACCACCTTTCGTGGTGGCGCATTCGGCGTGGTTCCAGGGGTGGGCCGGATGCCCGGTATCGCCGGAGACACCCGCCTATACGAGTACGAGCTCCGCAATGGAGACCGGTTCGGGCTGGTGCATTTGAAGGCGAAAAACCATTTCGCTGTGTCCTTTTCGATTCAGCCTCGCGGCCAGGAACGAGTCGATCAGTGGCAGATCAACGACTGGGTGTCGGGGTGGGGCGACTTTCTGGCCCAGCTCGGCGGGGACCGCGGCGCAGTCGGCGCCTGCGTGGTCGTGGAGTCGGTACCCGATAACCGTTCCCGGATCACCGCAGAGGTCAAACGCATCACTCACCCGGATGCACCGGCTTATGCCCGGCAGGTGATGGCCGAGGCCGCCATGGGCTCAGAAGCAGCCATTGTGCGCTCAGAGATCCGGTTGACGTTGACGTTCGGCCGGATGCGTGAGGCAGCAGGCAAAGAGGTGGCCGATCAGGCCGCCGAGATCGGCCGGAAGATGTCGTCGCTGATGGCCGCGTGCGCTCATGCCGGCCTTGATGCCACTCCGATGACAGCAGGGGAGTGGTGCGTGGCCCCGACGCGGGCCTACAACCCGCAGCTGACCGAAGAACTCGAGCAGATCACCGGTGTCAGCGGTGAGGACGCGCTGCGCTGGCAAGGTGCGGGACCGGTGACGTCGGAGAACAAGTGGGACCACCTGGTGCACAACGGGTACCGATCGATTACCTGGGAGATGTCGACAGCCCCGGCAGGCCAGGTGCCCTCCAATGTGCTGCGGCCATTGTTGATCCCGCGCGCCGACGTACGCCGCAAACGGGTCGCGATGATCTACCGCGTCCACAACACGGCCGAAGCGGTCAAACTCGTCGACTCGGACTACCGCGAAGCCCTCGCCGCCGAACAGTCCAAAAAGGGTGTGGTGGCCGCCAGTGCCACCGTCCGGGTGGAGAACACCGGAGCGGCCCGCCGCGAACAAGCCCTGGGCGCGGGACTGACCCGGTTCGGGATGCTCGTCACCGCCACCGCAGGCCCCAATGAGGACCTGCCGTCCATCCGCGCCGAAATCGAAGGCATGGCCGACAGCGCTCACATCGGATTGCGGCGCTGCTACGGCTACCAGGACGCCGCGTTCGCCGGCTCCCTGGGAATCGGGATCATCCTGCCCGAATACGCCTCCACCAGCTCCAAGATTTCCGCCTGACCAGGCTTCCTGCCGCATTCTTGAGAAAGGCCCACCCTCGTGACCCTCACCGGCCGCCACAGCACGCTCGACGCTCCCGCCCAGTCCGGACCCGGCATACAGACCGCAGACCGCGACCCCGATAGCGACATCGACCCAGGCGGCACAGACACCTCCCCGGCGTTCGTGCGGATCGGTGGAGTCAAGATCCGCACCGAACGGGCCTGGGAAGAGCTGCAGCAGGCGGCGAAACAACCCGGGATGAAAGGTCGGCGGGCGCGGGCCGCGCTGCGCCGCGAGGAGCGGGCCCGGTCCCTGTCGATCGAGCGAGTCACCGAGTTCGGTGGTTTCGATCGGCCGGTCCCGGCCTCGGGGGGTCGAGGCTTTTCCGGGTGGGGCGGTGGCCGGATGCGATCAATTGCCCGGCTCCCGGAGTGGCGGGCCACCTCCACCCAGGCCGCCGGCCTGTGGCCGTTCTCGATCGGGGCATCGGCACCGATGCTCGGCACCCCGCTGGGGGCGCATGCCATCACCGGTGAGGATGTGGGTTTCGATCCGATCGTCTGGTTCGACGCCGGCGGGTTGATCAACGCGCCCATCACTTTTGTGTTGGCGCTCAACGGGTTCGGCAAGTCGTCGCTGGTGCGGCGCATGGCCACCGGCGTGATGGCGCAAAACCACACCGCCCTGTTCATGGGCGACACCAAAAGCGAGTACTCCGACCTGACCGCCCACGTCGGCGGCCAGCACATCAACCTGTCCTACGAGTCCGGCACCATCAACCCGCTCGGGGTCGGAGCCCTCGGATCGGTCATCGGCCGCCTCGACACCGCGATCCTCGACACCACCGACCCGGACCGCATCGCCACCCTGCACGCCCTGAAAACCGCTGTCTGGGAGCAGGTCCGCGCCCGACAGGTGCAGATGGTGATGGGCCTGGTGCAGCTGGTCCGGGCGATGCCGGTCCGCGACTTCGAAGAAACCCTCGTGCGAGTCGCGCTAGAACACCTCTACTCCACTGCCGGCGGCGGATTCACCCCTGACCGCCCGCCGATCCTGTCGGATCTACACGCGGTCATCGACGGCAACAGCAACGTGCTGTGGCCCAAAGTCGGTGCCGACACCCGCGAGCAGTACCGCGACATCACCCGCGGGCTGCGCCAATCGTTGACCGCGCTGATCGACGGCAACTTCGGTCGCGTGTTCAACGCGCAAACATCTCAGCCCATCGACCTGGACGCACCCGCGATCTGTGTCGACCTGTCCGGCATCGGCGAATCCGACAGTAAGCTGCTCGCCGCAGCGTTGATGGTCTGCTGGTCAGACGGGTTCGGTGCGGTCGAGGCCGCACACATCCTCTCCGATGTCGGCCTGGCCCCTAAACGCAACTTTCTGGTCGTCATGGACGAGCTGTGGCGGGTGCTCCAAGCCGGCGCCGGGATGGTCGATCGCGTCAACGCCCTGACCCGGTTGAACCGGACCATCGGGACCGGGCTGATCATGATCACCCACTCGATGAAGGACCTCGGGGCGTTCGACTCGGCCGCCGATGTGAACAATGCCCGCGGATTCATCGAGCGGGCACCGGCGAAAATCATCGGTCCGGTCGGTCCCGATGAGATTGCGCTGCTCAAAAAGGTCACCAAGTTCACCGCCACCGAAGAGGCGTGGCTGACCTCGCTGGCGTCCACACCCCCGCCCTCACCGGCGACGCTGCGCAAGATCAAACGCGGTGAACGCCAAAAGCCCCAAGGGTTGGGCTGTTTCCTCCTCAAGTACGGCACCTCCGACGAACAGATCGGCATGCCGTTTCGCACCACCTTCACCGCCACCGAGCGCGGTAAAGGCGTCCACAACACCAACACCCGCTGGGGACGAGCCGGCGCGGCGAGCGGGCAGGACCAATGACCATGGGGCAGAGCTACCGCACGATCACCGACGAGACCCGCGCCCTGGCCGTCGACAACCTCAAAAAGCTGTTGCCGCATAGCAGTTCAGTGGCTGAGGCGGTGCGGCTGGTGGCCGACCAGTTCGGGGTGTCGGACAACTCGGTGCGCAACTGGATGCGGCGGGCCGGGGTCGACCCGCACGAGCACCTCACCGACCGGCGGCTTGCTGATGCCAACGCCACCATCGCCGCGCTCACCGAAATGAACCGCGAGCTGACCGCGCACCTCACCGGCAGGGTGGACGACTAAACCATGGGGGAGGGGGACAGCGCAGCAGGAGCCGGCAAGCTCCTGGCCGGTGCCGCGGCCTTGGTCGTGGCCATACCGATGATCATTATGCTCGCCTTCACCGGCAGCGGATCTGACTGCGTCGTCCCCAGCGCTACCCCCGGAGCCGCCGCGCTGGCACCCGGATCGCGGGTCCAGCCCATGAAACAGGGCACCTACCAACTCACCTCACCGTTCGGGCCGCGCGGCGGCACCATGCACCAAGGGCAGGACTACGGCTCCCAGGACGGGCAACCGATCTACGCAGCCGCCGACGGGACGGTCAACAAGTCCGGCCCCGCCGGCGGGTTCGGGCAATGGATCGTGCTCGACCACAACATCGGCGGCAAGGTCTACTCGACCGTCTACGGCCACATGTTCCCCGACGACCTGCTGGTCAAGGTCGGAGACAAAGTCACCGCCGGCCAGCACATCTCGAACGTCGGCTGGAACGGCGAGGTCGACCCCACCGGACCAGGCGGGGCGCACCTGCACTTCGAGGTGTGGGACGGCGGCCGATTCGGCGGAACGGCCATCGACCCGATGCCGTGGCTGGCCGGAGCAGTCGAACCAGGCCAACCCGCCCTACCCGCTGGTGCACCGGCCGCGCCGGATGTGGTGTCGGTCGCGGACTGGGACAAGATCGCTCAGCACGAATCGGGCGGCAACTGGGCCATCAACACCGGCAACGGATTCTTCGGCGGTCTGCAGTTCACCGAACAAACCTGGAACGGGTTCGGCGGCGGCAAATACGCCCCCACCGCCGACAAAGCCACCAAAGAGCAGCAGATGGAGGTCGCGAACTCGGTCCTGGCCGGCCAAGGCTGGGACGCCTGGCCCACCACCTCCGTCCAGGCCGCGGTACGCGACAAAAAACCAGCGCCCGCAGGAACCTTCGCTACCGCCGGACAGCCTGCAGCGCCAGCAGCGCCGCCCAACAACCAAGCCCCTGCACCGGTAGCGGTGGCCGCCCCCGACACCAGCGGCGGGGATCTGAACAAGCCGATGGACCCGGCCAAGGGATCCGAAGAACACTGGCAAACCGACACCATCCGCCTGGCGCGGGCAGTGGCGCTCAAGTTCCCGCAGGTGCAAACCATCGGCGGCTGGCGCCCGGTCGACGCCTACCCCGATCACCCCTCGGGCCGGGCCGCCGACATCATGATCCCCAACTACGAGACGGCCGAAGGCAAGTCGCTCGGGGACGCGATCAACAAGTACATCCTCGACAACAAAGACTTCTTCGCCGTCGAATACACCATCTGGCGCCAGCAGTACACCCCCGCCACCGGCGAGGGAAACCAGATGGACGACCGGGGCTCACCCACCCAAAACCACTTCGACCACGTCCACGTCACCACCATCGGACACGGATTCCCAGCACCGGGAACAGATTTCGGCAAAGCACCCGCAGGCGGTTCCGCTGGATCCAGCAGCGGCGATCAGTGCACACCCGAGGGCACCCGCGGCGGGGAAGACAATCTCGGCGCCGGCACCGTGCCCGCCGAGTTCGAACCGTGGTACCGCAAAGCGGGCACCCTGTGCCCGCAGATTTCCTCGTCGTTCCTCGCCTCCCAAGGCCACCAGGAATCGGGGTTCAATCCCCGGGCCACCTCACCGGACGGGGCCATGGGGCCAGGGCAGTTTATGCCGGGCACCTGGCCGACGTACGGCAAAGACGACGACGGCAACGGCAAGGTCGACCCCTACGACATCGGCGACGGAGTGATGGCCCAGGGCCGCTACATGTGCGCGATCGCGACCACCATCGACGGCTGGATCGCAGACGGCTCGGTCAGCGACGACACCCCCGGCGGCCGCGAAGCGCTTTACCTGGCGGCCTACAACGCCGGTGAAGGCGCGGTGCAACGCAACCGCGGATTCCCCACCGACGGGGCCGATTACATCACTCAAACCCGGCCCTACGCCGACATCATCCTGGCCAACAAACCCAAGTACGAAGCCCAACTCGCTGCGCCCGCGACCTCGTCGACGTCCACGCCCGCAGCACCGACCCCGACCCGATAGAGGAGAGAGAAACTTATGTCCCACAGAGCCCCCAAGCGGCCGATCGCCGCCACGATCGCAGTCGCGGCCAGCATGTGTGCGGCACTGCTGGTCGGTGGCTGCGCCGCTACCTCGAGCGAGCCAGCACCCCCGACGAGCAGCACTCAGATCATCAACGGTGACCCCGCCGTCGTCGAGCTGGCCCAGGACCTCACCGCCGTGTTCGGCCCGCTCGAGTTCAGCAGTGTGCGCCCACACGACCCGTACCCCGAGCATGCGGAAGGTCTGGCCCTGGACGTCATGGTCCCGGGGTGGGACACCCCGGCCGGACGCGAGCTCGGCGACCGCATCGCGGTCTGGGTCAGCGACCACGCCCCGGACTACCGGGTCAGCTACACCCTGTGGCGCCAGCACTATCAACCGTTCCCCACCAACGTCTATAAAGCGGCGTTGATGGAAGACCGCGGCAGCCCGACCGCCAACCACCTCGACCACCTGCACATCACTGTCAATCCTGCAGGGGCGCAGGATGTCTGAGAAGCAATCGATTCTTGCCCGACCGGTCACCGTGGTGGTGGCGGTGCTCGCGGCACTGGCCGTGGTGTTGTCCGGATGCGGCGGCGACGGCTCAGACGAGCCCAGCCCCGGACCGTCGGCCGGCAACGATCACGGCCACGAGCTGCCCGGCCCACCCGACCCGGCCACTGCCGGTCCCGACGTCGTAGCGGCCCAAGCACTGTCGATGATGTTCACCTGGCAGCCGGTCACTGATCCCAGCTCGGGCGAAGGGGTCCGCCGGGCCGCTCCGTGGCTCGGCGGTGAGCTCGCAGCGGCGGCCTCCTCCACCGTGACCGCCACGGTGGCCCGACCTGATCCGCGCTGGGAGTCCTGGCGTCGCAGCGGCGACGTGGTCACCGCCACCGCCGACGTCGACGCCGGCCACATCCCCGACAGCCCCAGCACCGCTGTCCGGCTGGTCACCGTGCGTCAAAAAGTGCTCCACGCCGATGGCGACACCACACCGCTGAACCCGATGCGAGTCGAGGCCACGCTCACCCACACCGACGGGGGATGGCGACTGACCGCCTACACCGTGACCGCCGGATAACCCTGCACCGCAAACAACCTCGAAGGAGACACGCAATGACACAAGACCAAGACTGGGACACCGCAGAACAAGCCGTGACCGACGGAGCCGACCAGCTCCGCACAGCGACCACTCACCGCGACATTCGTGCCTGGGCACAAGATGCCGGGGTGGCCACCAAACGCTTGTGGCCCAAAGTCAAAACCGAACTCCGCAAACAGCTCGACATCGACTACGACCAGCTGCGCGAAGACACCGTCGCGGCCGAGGCCGCCGAAGTGGACGCCGCAGCATCGGACGCCCCGGTCATCGAATTGTTCTGTGCCGGTGACGATGAAGTCGCCACCTACGCCGTGTGCGCGGTGCACGACGACCACGAATCGTGGTACGGCCAGTTCCACGACAAAGACATCGTCTACCGGCCGGGTGATGAACTCTCGGCCGAACGATCAGCCGCCGACAAAGCCATCTACCTTGCCGGCAAAGCCCGCGAAAAGGCCGGCCTGGACACCGTGCGCCTGATCCTGCACACCAGCCACCACGAACTATCGGCCGAGCTGCTGGCCTCGACCGCCAGCCGTCACCGGGTCGCGGTGACCATCGAGGTCACCGACCAAAACCCGGCCATCGCACTGTGCCGCGCTCCGGGGTACCGCACCTGGCGCGAGATCAAACTCGACAGCTTGTTCACCGCTACGGAGGTGGCGCCGTGACCCACGATCGAAACGTCGCAGCCTCGGAAAGAAGCTGTGCGATGGGGGATATCGGCCCGAACCCGCGCCGGGTAGAGATCATCCCCACCACCGCACCCGTACGCATCACACCGCCCACAGAGCCACGGCCGACCGACCCTCGACCGGTCCCAGACCGTCGGCCCCAGAAGGTACCGACATGACCGGCCCCGGTGCCGACATCGAAGTCGGCCGCTACGGCCTGCGTACCTTCCGCATCGATCGACGACACCGCGTCCTACTGCCGATCACGGCCGGGGGCGCGGGAGCGATCACCGGGATGCCTGCTGCAACCAGACAATGGCAGGGCGGTGTGTGCGTCGCTCGCTGCCGCAATCACCCAGAACACCTCGCGCCGGTAGCCGACTGCACCTGCGGCATCTATGCCACCACCGACTTGTTGAGCCTGCACGAGCAGTACCCGCTTTTGGCCCGCAACGTAGTGGCCGTCATCGCCGCCGAAGGCCCCACCATGATCGGCGATCGGGGCATGCGCACCAGCGCCGCCCGTGTTGTGGCCTACTGGGTGTCTTCGCACCCCCGCCTAAAGGTCGCTAGAGAAGTCCTCGCCGCCCAGTGCCACGACGCGGCGATATACACCGACCTCGACTCTATGTTGGCCGACTACCACCTGCGATCGACTCCGCCGCCCGACGTCACCGCCGGCGAAGCAAGCACCCCCGGGCTTATCAACAATCTCCTGGCGGCAAGGGGTGGGGCAGCGAGCTACCGCGCCGCCGTATCCACCGGCCAGGTGCTGCGCTGGCTCAAGGCGGTCTGCCTGGTGCTGGTGCTGCCTGCATTGACCGGGTACGCCGCCGCCGACGTAGTCAAAGCGCAGCGAGCAGGCGAGCTACCAACAGAACCGGCGGGGCCAACCATGACCGCCTTCCACGACCTGTACCGGGCCAGCGGCGTTCTCCTGGACCAGTTCGCGGCGTCGAGTGTCGCAATCACGGCACCGCTCGGTGTGGCGGTGTGCGCGGCCGCGGCCGGAGCAGTCCTCTCCATGGCCGGCTGCCTGCATCAACCCCGATGGCTGCTGCTCGTGCTCCACAGGAGCATTCGGCAGGTGGCCTCAGTGGTGTTAGCGGTCTCGGCACTGCTGGTGATGTACACCCACCACGCCGAGACGGGTCGACACCCGATCGTCCTGGCCGCCGCGGTCCTCGCCGCGCTCGCCTATCTGTTTGCTCCCGCAGGCACCGCGGCAGCGGTACTGCGCACCACACCCGTTCGACGACCACACACCTGACATTTCAAATGCCCAAAGCCACTCTCTCGCAGCAAAACTTGCCGAAAGGAGGCCAACCGCCGCAACAGTGACTCTCGCACAACAGCATTCACGATCAGATTATTCGAGCAAAGGAACGACACCATGAAGACATCCATCCGCAGCAAACTCGCAGCCACCACACTGGCCGTGGCCGCGGCCGGCACCATCGCCGTGGGAGCCGGCGCTGGCACCGCCGCCGCCGACGATCCCAACTGGCCCAACTACAAAGTGGGCCCGTACCCGTCCATGCAGGCATGCCAGACAGCGATGACCCCGTATATCCGGGTCTCAGGCTGCTTCCACGTTTTCTGGCCTGTACAGGCCTACTACTTCTGGGGCGAAACCATCTGAGTGGACCTGGGCCGCTGACACCCGCGAAGGGTGTCAGCGGCCACCCCATCCCCGCAACGCGTTGGATGCTCCGCACCTGTGCTGCACCTCTCACGCCCGCAAGCAACGACCGAACGAGAAGAGACACGAGATGACCAAGTACCCGACACCTGACAAGGCCAACCGCGGTCGCGGCCCAGTGCAGCGTGGCGAAGCGACACCAACTGGGGCGGTGTAGACAGATGCCTACGACTCCGGGACAGATTCGTAGTCCGAAATCCTCTGAGGCACCACTGATTTTCGGTGTTCTAGGTGTGCTTGCGGTGGTTGTTGGGCTGGGGTGGTCGGCACTGAAGTTGGCCGGCGGTCAGGCCGTGCCTGCCAATCCGCTCACTGCTGGCGGGCAGCTGGCTCGCGGCGAGCTCCAATGGACGACGGCGGCCACCGTGTGGGTGGTGTTGATGGTGGTGGTGCTTGGCGCTGTCGCGACGCTGATCGCTGTGTGGTGGTTTCGGCGTCGGGGGTCTCGAACTCGGGTCGACTCGGCCGTCACTCACTTGGCCGGGGCTAGAGACCTTGCCTCTCTGAGTCGTTCAGCGGTGACAGCGAAAGCGAAGAAGCTCAGGGTGGTGATGCCTGACCCTGCAACGTGCCCGTATTGCAGTCCAGGATTGCCGATTGGGGCGTCGCTGCCCGGCAGGACTGAGCTGTTCGGGTCGTTTGAGGACATGCATATCGACATCTGGGGACCCCGGCAGGGCAAATCATGGTCGCGAGTGATCCCGGCGATCTGCGAAGCCCCTGGGGCTGTGCTGGCGACGGAGAACAAGCGCGGCAACCTCGATCACACCCGGTACGTCCGTGAGCAGATGGGCCGCAAAGTGTGGGTGTTCGATCCGCAGGGAGTCGCAAACTCTCAGCCCGAGTTCTATTGGAACCCGTTGTCGTACGTCACCGATGAGGACAAGGCCGAATCGCTGGCAGAGCAATTCGCTGACGGCAGCGGCGACCCCGGCGGCCGCAAAGATCCGTACTTCGACACCGAGGGCCAAGACCTGGTGGCCAACCTGATCCTTGCCTCCGCGCTCGCTAATGAACCCATCACCACCGTCTACGAGCGATTGACCCGGCGTGATCGGTGCGCTGAGGCGGTGCGCATCTTGCACCAGCACCGGTATACCCAGATCGCGGCGACCTTGGAAGCGCGCCTGGCATTGGCAGCCAAACAGCAAGACGGCATCTTCGGTACTGCCCTGAAAATGGTGCATTGCTTGCGTTCTCGGCAGATCTCGCAGTGGATCACCACCAGCGACGGGGATCCGCGCCCGCAGCTGGATCTGCATCAGCTGGTGCGGGGCGGGGAGACTCTCTACTGCTTGTCCAAAGAAGGGGTCGGATCGGCCGGACCGCTCATCGCTGCGTTGACGGTGGCGACCTGTGAAGCGGCCGAAGACATCGCAACCGCGTCCCCCGGAGGGCGGCTCCCCACCCCCATGTTGTGCGCACTGGATGAGGCCGCCAACGTTGTCCGGTGGCGACGGCTCCCGGATTTGTACTCGCACTACGGCTCACGCGGCATCACCATCATGACGGTGTTGCAGAACTGGTCCCAGGGCGAACGGGTATGGGGCAAAGAAGGGATGAAACAACTGTGGGGTGCAGCCAACATCAAGGTGTACGGCGGCAACGTCTCCGAAGACGATTTCCTCGAGTTCCTGTCCAAGCTCATCGGGGACTACGACCGCGAACACACCAGCGTGTCACGGTCGAAAAGCGGAGATTCAACCTCGCGGCACATCAGCCGCGAACGGATCTTCACCGTCGCCGACCTGCAAGCCCTCCCGCGCGGCCGCGCCGTGGTGCTCTCGGCCGGCAACCACGCCACTCTCATCGAAACGGTGCCCTGGGACCGCAAGCCCTACGCCGCCCTCGTTGAGGAATCGCTGCGCCGCTACGACCCCGAAACGTCCGTGCTTGCAGCAGAACCAGCCGACAAGCACGCCAGGACGGAGCTACCACGATGAGTACCCACCCCGACACCACATGGGATGAGCTTGACCCCGATCTGGCCGAGGAGATCGCCTCCGATCCCGGCGAGGACGAGTTCGTGGCCGCCGCTGACACTCACGCCGACGAACCACCGGGCCCGTTCTTTGCGTCGGTGTACGAGTTCGTCGAAGAGCACCTGGTGCAGGTGTACGCCCGCAACGTCAACAAACCCAGCCGCCGCTGGTGCAAGCAGTGGTGGGCTCACAAAGAGGCTGTCAGCCGTCTCGAAGCGCTCTGGCGGGCGTACGAACAGATGCGCACCGATCCCGGCAGTGCCATGTCGAGCTGGTGGCTCGATCACGCAGACCGGCAGATGGCCGTACTCCTAGACCCTGAGGGCCCCTTTGATGGGTGCTCAGCCGAGTTCGACCGCCACGAGCCGGCCGCCGACGCACTCCCGGTGGAACCGATGACTGACGAGTTTTTGCGTGAACTGATGACCGGCCGTTACCGCGACGAAGGGAACTGATGATGGAAGACCATGAGAACGAAGAACGTGAACTGACCGGGGGCATGGAACGGACCCTGGCCGCGGCGATCGCTGCTGCAGCGTCACTGATCGAGGCGTTCCAACGGCGCCAGGCCCAGCGTGACCGCGAGGCCGCCCGCCAGCTGACCAACGGTGACCGTGGCGACAACGCCACCGACACCAACGACAGCATCAAAGAGCAGGTTGATATCCAGACATCGGCGCGCGCGGCACTGGCTGCCGGGCGCGAGGATGCGCAGTTCTGGCGGACCGCACCGATCGAGGAGATTCACGAGCAGATCATCGCCGAGCATGGCATCGACCCGCGCCGGGTCGGCGAGCCCGCCGCCGATAGCAAAGTGCTCACCGGAGCCCTGGGCGCGGACGTTTTATCGGTGTATGCCGCCGCAGACCGCTGGGCTGGGCTCTCCGAGGTCGCTGCCGAGCACCGGGCCAACATTGCCGCCGAACTGGCGGCCTACGGTCTCGACGTCGACGAGCTGACCTCGCAACCGCCCGGGACCGCTGCTGAACAGATTCACACGCCCGCGCTCAACATTGGGCCGAACGCGGATACGACCCGCAAGGCACCAGCGCCGAGCAGGCCGAAGCCGCGCGGGACGGCGAACAGGTCGAACAGCTCGTCACCCAAGCCAACGCGATGGACCGCCGCAGAGATCAGTACGCCGACTACAGCGATGAGGTGCGGGCCGCCGGAGATCGCATGGCCGCCGACCCTGCACGTGCAGTGGCGGGGGTGGCGGTCGACAAGTCCGCGAGTAGGGCCGAACAGATCAGCACTCATCGCGGGACCACCAGCGCTGGAAAGGCCGCCGCAGCCGCGGCGATTGACCATCCCACCAACCCACGCGATGCCCCTACCGCGACATCACGACGTGCCGCCCGGCCGGCGGCGCGACCAGCACACGCGCGTGAACGCGGCCACGGCCGCTAACCTGCCCCCGCCCCTCTCGTACACAACGACCCACCCCCGGCATCACTTAGCCGGGGGTGGGTCGTTACTTAGTGATTCTGCCGGTAGCAGCGGATGGAAAACGCCGTCAGCGCATCGATCGAGTACAGGCCCGATAGATGCTCGATCTCACGCGCAGTGGGACTGTCGGGCGCACCGAGCACCACCCCCATCAAGTGCTCACTGAGCCGATCGACTCGTTCAGTTGAGGAGTAGTCGACAGTGAAACACTCCACCGTCTGCCCGGGCTGTGACACCGGATCGACCACCAGCACTACCCGTGCGGAACTGATCGCATCGGTGGCGCCGTCGAGGATGGTGTAGGTCGGCAAACTCGACCGCAACGCGTCTCTGGTGCGGCTGGTCAGATCCTGTGCACCACGCCGTGGCTGGTTCACAAACCTGGCGACCGCATCGATCCATTCCGGGCCCAGCATTGGGTACACCGCGCTGCACGCAGCCACCGATCCGCGCTCGTAATCGAGCACCATCCGGCCCGTCGGGAGCGCCACCGTCGAGCCACCCTGAGCGCTCATCGGCCGTAGTCGTCTCGGTCGCGCCGCTCCTGGGTCGTCGACGGTGACCGCACCGGCGTGGTGGTGCAGTGCTGCGTGCCGGGGCGGTGTGTGTAGCGGGACGGCTCAGCCGCAGCCCGTCGGTGCGGGCACTGTCGGCGATGCCGCCATAGCGAGCGGCGGCGGCGTCGGTGGCCGCGCGCAACTCCCGCGCCCGGTCCAGCTGTCCTCGCGCCTCGGCCGCATCACTGATCGCCCGGCACGTCGCCGAGATTTGACTGAACATGGCCATCCACGCGAACCGTGGATCGTCGGTGCTCGTCGCCACGAGCATCGCCGCGGTCCGCCGCAGAATGCTCGCCGCGTACGCCCCCTGGGGTTCCGGTGGCCGACGCTCACCAGTGGTGGCGGCCAGGGCATCAGCCAACCGGGACAGCTCCGCAGGCCTGTCGCCCTCGGCGGCTGATGCCCACGCCGCCACGACCCCTGCTGTCTCGCGACTAGCTCGTGTCCACCGCGCATCTGTGCCGGAGAAACCGGCCATCTTCGCCCGCAGCTTCTTGGCGTCCTCGGACGCGCTGTAGTACCGCGTCGAGGCGACAGGAGCGACGTTCTTTCGCGCCCATTTTTCGGCGCTGGCCCAGTCAGCGGCCGCCCGCCGCTCACTACCCGTGCTGCGCGGCCACCGATCTCGCAGCGCCGGCAACGCCAGTGTGTTGTCGAGTTTCCCGCCGCCGTGCCACACTGGTTTCCCGTCGGCGTCGGCATAGATCGACGGTCGCAGCGCCACCGAGTATCCGACCACCTGCTCGGTACTGCCGGGCGCGAAACGAGGACGGATCAGCAACTGCCCGTGCCCGTACGCGCCCCGAATAAAGTCTTCCTCGCTCGTCGCGTTTGCGGCCACATGCAGCACGGTCTTGCGCAGTCTGGCTTTCGCGGCCTCGGCGGTCATCGCCCCCCGGCGCGGTGCCTGGCCGGTGGGCTCTGACGCTGTGGGGGAGTGCTCGCCTGCGGGCGCACCGTCGCGGTTGTGTGCCCACGCGCTGACCGCATCAGCGCGTGCGCCGGCATCAGGTGCGGTCCAGTGCTCGCGCAATCGTGGCAGTGACAGATCGTTGCCGAGTTTGCCACCGCCGTGCCACACCGGTCGGCCATCTGCGGTGGCGTAGTCAGTAGTCGGTAAGGCCACCGAGTAGCCGACCACCGACTCACTGCTGCCCGGTGCGTAGCGGGGTCGCACCAGCAATCCATGGGCGCGGGCCATGCGCACGAACTCCGCCTCGGACTCTGCCGCCGCGGCCACGCCACGCACGCGTCGCGCCAGCGTCGCCTTCGCCGGCTCAGCCCGCCCGGTGCGCTGGGCAATGTTCTCCTGAGCGGGGGAGGTGCCCTTGGCGGGAAAGTTCTTCGCCCGCCCCGCGGTGACCTTCAACCCGTGTGTCTCTTCGAGTCGAGCGCATAGATTCTGGGCCCGCCACTTATCGCCCCGGGGCCGTTCTTCACCCGGTTCGGGGAACCACAGTTTGACGACACTGCCGTCATCGCGAACCCGTGAGGCGGCGATATGGATGTGGTCGCCGCCGGCCTTGGACATCCCATGTCGGATCGCGACCCACCGCGCCGGAGCATCACCATCAGAGTCAAAGCCCATACCTGCCATGAACTCTTCGGCGATGCGCTGCCACCGCTCATCGGACAACCCGACAGTGCTCGCACCCTCGGGCGTCAGCGCCTCGGTTTCCTCTGGCGACAACGACAACGAGCAGTGCCACACATTCTCGTCCTTGGTCGCCAGCGCGATCGCCGCTTCACCGGTCACACCACGTTCCTGTGCTGCCGCTAACGCGCCCTTGTCGCGCCGAGATACCCGCGTCCCGAACACCACCCGGGCTGCGTCCAACTCCTCAGCCAACGCCAACGCGGTCTCGCGCCCCAGCTCCAGACCTGCACCGCCGACCATGCTCAGATCAGCGCTGCTAGCCGCCACCACATGTGGATTCTCATGCTCGTTGGCACGCCCCGGGCCCGCCAAATACATGACCAGCCCAGTCATCTTCGCGCCGGTCTCAATGTTGGGAATCACCCGCGCTGACCTTCAAAACCGAACGTCTCACCAAAGGCATCAAACACCCGGCGGTGAGCGCGCATCACTGCATCCAACGTGGCCGCGAAATCAGCCGGGATCTCCTGATCCGAGTTGGCTTGGCGAGCGATCTGATTCATGTTCACCCCCAGTGCGGCAATCAAACCCCGCACCTCACACGCCTGCGCCCACGCCGCCCTACGCGTTTCGTAATCCACTGCCGGACCCTGGTTCTCGGCGAGGGCACGCGAGACCATCAACCGCTGCACCGACATACCCGCCACCTGCGCCCGCGCACGCAGCAACGCCTCCTCGTCGGCGGTGACCTTTACCTCAATCTTGTCCCGCCGGCCTCCCGGCGTATTGGCCCTGCGCCGCCGCAGAATCGACCGCGACGACCCCGCGCTCTGTCCCGCACCTTCACTCGCCTCGGCCATCGTCACCGCCCCTTTTCTGTAGCGCGCACCTCGTGCGTGGAATCCGCCCGCCGGCGGGAAATCTTGTCGGCTCAGCGCAGCGAACCCACCCCGTGGCGACCCTCCACCAACACCGTTGATGGATGCACCGTACCGCGACCCAGGTACGGTGACAAGCGTTTAGGCATGCCTAAACGACAGCTTGCTCCGCCGGGGCAAGCCTGCAAGCATCCGCGCCAGCGGATTCCGTTGCTTTTCACGCCGCGCCGAAGGCGCGGACAAACCGCATCGCCCTTCGGGCGATTCCGCCTCTCGGCGGGTACCGCCGGACTCGGCTGCCACGTGCGCTGAGCACGCGACTTCGGCCGAGCACACAGTCACGAAACGTCGGCTTAGACAGCGGGAGATTCGCGCTCGACACGGGGCCGGTTGTCCGTCCGGCGGTAGTGCGCGGGGCACGCGAAAGCGCACCGATCAGTGAGCGATGAGGCTTTCCAGGACCGCGCGGCGACCGAATGTGGTTGCATCACAACGCAGAGTGTCGGCGCGTTGGGGGGACTACGAGTGAGCATTGTCGTCGATGAGCGAACTGACTCTGAGAAGCTGCACGAACTGCTCGGACAGGCAGAGCAGCAGGCGCTCGAATACAAAGCCTCGCTAGATCTGACTGATCGCGAGACCAGACTGAACTTTGTCAAAGATGCGGTCGCGATGGGCAACATGGGCGGCGGTTACATCCTCGTCGGCGTCGGTGACGACGGGCACGCGTGCGCATCTTCGGGATCGATTGATCAGTCTCGGTTCGATCCAGCCAGACTCAACGACATCTTCCGCAAGTACACCCGGCCCATGCTCGCGCTCGTCAGCCAACTGCACACTATTGGCGGCAATGACGTCATGCTGATCTTCGTTCCGCCGACTCCTGGCCCACCTCTGCCGATGATTGCTGACGGCGACTACGACGTCCCCACAAAAGGGAAGCGATACAAGTTCCGCAAGGGGGATGTGCTCGTGCGCGAAGGCGCACAGAACGTGGCGCTCGACTACAGCCATTGGCCGGCGTTGTTGGCCCGGCACGACGAAGCGATCCGGGAACGAACACGCCGCGACATCGATGCGTTGATCAGCCGACTCGCGGCTGGACAGCAAACAGCGAACCCGGCACTACTACCCCTCGATCCAGGGCTCGATGAGACCGGGTTCGCGTACACGCTGGTGTCGCACTTGGTGTCCGCGAGCACCTACGTTCCGATTAAGACCTTCGTACTCGAGGCCGGCGAGCGCGCATTGCACGCCGGCGATGACGACACCACTGCTCTCGATCAGCTCACGATCATCGGTACGCACGCATCGCTGTATCAGAACGAGCAGGTGTACGGCCGGGCCGTCACCGAGTTACACAAGATCTATCTTCAACTGGCGTTCGACGACAGTCGCAAAAAGCTTGCCATCGTCGACCGGGTGTACGTCCTGGGCAGTTGCCTTGTCCGCCTTGAATTGTGGAGCGACGTACGCGCGCTGGTTCTGCAATCACCGTCCGGCGAGCACTATCCATCCTGGATCCGCGAAGGCCAGGTGGCAGCATCAAACGCCTATTTGTACCCCGCAGACAAGCCCGGACTCATGATCTCCGCGGCACGCCATCTCATGGTGCAACACCCGGCGATGCGGCCCGACCTACCCACGATCCAACCCGACCCCGACGACTTCAATGACCGCCGCGACGCGTTGCTCAACGCGCTGTGCGTGTTCGACATTCTGTACTGCGTCATCGTCGCCGCCGAGTCGCTGAAAGCCGGCCCGGGGATGGCGGCAGGCTATCCGGCGTCGGCAGCGTTCGACCAACACCGCATCAACCCCACGCTCGAACAACTCGTCACCGCCAACGAGGTCCGCGACCAACTGCTCCCGGATATCTCGGACAGCGACCTGTCCTCAGCGCTCGACCAGGTCTGGCAACGAGCGCACCGGCAGGCGATGAACGACGGCGGTTACTGGTTCAGTCTTCCCCCGCGTGTCGTCGCGTTCATGGAGGCACACCCACCCCAACGCTGAGCTGCGTCACGGCGCGAGAGTGCGAAGACCTTCGCTGACTTTCTGCCACGGCATCTGACCCGAGGAGACCGACAACACGAACTGTTCGGCGGCGTCGACATCCATGGCCGCCGGCGCCGTCAGATCAACCACGTCATTGATCGCCAGGAACAACCAGGCGCTGGCCCACGCGGTGCGTTTGTTGCCATCAAGCAGCGCGTGGTTGTTGGCCAGCGAGTGCATCAACGCCGCCGCCTTGTCCCACAGGGTGGGGTAGGCGTCGAGCCCGAACGCGGTGGCTTGCGGGCGGGCAATCGCCGCCGCCAACAACCCTTCATCCCCGACAATCGGGGTGAACCCACACGCCGCCGACCCGGCCGCCAGCACAGCGAACCGATCAAGAAAGACCACAGGCACGCTCACGCGAGCCGTTCATTCAACTCCGCCGACCACGACGCAATCTGCGCGGACATCGCCACCACGCGTTCGCGGTACGCACTCGACCGCTCGATCGCCGCGTCATGAACAAACGTCTTGAGTGACTCCTGACTCTTGGCCGCTGCCTCGGTGAGCAAACGGTGTTCCTCATCGGTAAAAGTGATGTTCAACGACGGCATCAGTGCGCCTCTCGATTCTTTGCAGACAGCACTCTCACTACCTGGCGGTACCTACAATGGTACCAAATTAGGTACCGCCGCTGACGGTCGGATAGTTCCATGCTGACCCCCCGTGCGCGAAGCGCGTCACCGGTCACCGCGCACCGCTACGATGACAGCGAGGGACCACCTGGTTCCTCAGGGTTGTGAACGCCTGATTTGCCGTCTGCGCTCACACACCATCCCGCCACTGGACGGGTAATTCCAGCCTCCGTTTATGCCGTCAACGAGAGAAGAGACAAACCATCATGTCGTCATCGACTGCTATCAATTTCGAGTCCATCGAGGCTCAAGTCCGCGCCGAAGCAGAACGCAAAGTCACTGTGCTGCGCGAGATCATGAACACCCACAAGACACTGACTCACGAGCGCGATGCGTTCCTGGCCGCCGACTCTGAACGTCTGCGCAAGCTCAACACGTTGCTCACCGAAGCCAAGGCTGCCGGCTTCGACCACAAGACACTCAAACCGTTCGACGTCGACCCACTGGGCACCGCGAAAGTGTCCGGCCCGCGCCGCACACGGCGCACCGCCGCGCGACCCGCGCCCGTTGTGAGCTCTGAACGCACCGGGCCCGACCACACCAGTGAGGCTGCACCGGTTGGTTCGGCAGCGGCTGGCGAGTAGTCGGCGATGTATGGGCTTGTCTTCGCCGGCACTGTGATCGGGGTGCTTTTCCTCGTCGGTGGTCTGGCTACTGCTCAGCGCGTCCGGTACGACGATGACCGGGACACGGCAGTGCGGTTCGCGGTAGGTGGTGGGGTGCTCGTGGTAGGAGGCATCGCCACGCTGATCGCTTTGTGGGGGTTCGGGTTTTGAGCCGGGAGCCTTAGCGGCGCCAGACGCAGGAGCAGCGGGTGTGACGGCGCCGCAAGCAAGCATTGCGGGGCGCGCCCCACCGGACAACTACGGTATGTGGATCCGGGACGCCGAACTGCCCTAGCTCTCTGGGCGTACTGAGAACACCGAAAGGCGCTCCATATGAAGCGGCACATGATCGGCTTGATCGCGCTTGGACTGTTCGCGACCGCTTGCTCCTCGGACGGCGGCGATGACAGCGCTCCGTCACCTAGCCCGGCCAGTTCGTCGCTCACCGGAGTCACCATGGTCACCTCGCCACCGAGCTCGACGACCGTCGCGCCACCGGTGAGCACTTACACCGAGACGGTCACGGTTGAGGTGCCGGACGGGCAGGCCACTGAGACAGTCACGGTCGAGGACCCGGCCGACATTGAGGCGCCGTTCGGTCCGGTGGAAATCGACGGCTACCCGGTCGTAATCGGCGGCCCGTGTGGCAACAACCCAGGGATGTCGTACAACGACATCGTCTGCACCAACGGGATCTGGACGCGTTAGCAGCCTCACCGCCTCGATCACGCGTCAGCTACAGCAAGCCAGACGGGCGGCAGACATTCAGCCGCGGCCGGACTCGGTTCCTCTGTCGCGGCCTGGGTCTCGGCGGTAGTGCGCCGGCGACCGGTACGAGGTCGACGAGGGGCCTTGTCCGGTCGTCGGGCGGGTGGCCGCACGTCGAGGGTTGGTGGGGTGATCGCGGGTGGCGAACCGGGCGGCTGCCCGGGCTGCTTCGTTGACGTCGGTGACTGCCGGCGGCGGTGTGGGCCGGTCGATCATGATGCGCGCGAATACGGGGGTGAGCTCGTGGTGGTGGGGGGTGTGCTCACCGAGGTCGGGGATCGAAAACTTCGATTGCTGGTTCCATAGCCGCGGGTCGATCGCCTCGAAGTCGAAGGCGTACGCGGTCTTTTCGGCGAGCTGGGCGACGAATAGTTTTCCTGCCCGGCCGTTGCCCTCTCGGAATCCGTGCGCGAAGTTGATGTTGGCGTACACACGGGCTGCTTGGTCGGCGAACTCCTCGCGCGACAGTTGCGGCCAGGGAACCTCTTTCACCACACGTTCGGCGTCTCGGAGGTAGACCGGGATGCGGTTGACGTCGGCGAACGCCACGCCTTCTTTGGACATCGGCACCTGCCGGAACTCCCCGGCCCAGTCGTACAGCTCACCGAACAGGTGTCCGTGGAGCGCTTGCAGGTGGGCGGCATCGAAGGTGTGGGGTATCTCGATCACGCCGTCGAGGATGTCGCGGGCGGCTGCGGTGGTCAGTACGTGCTCGGCGGCCGCGAGCTTGCCGGCATCGGTGATGCCCAGTTTGTTGGTCAGCACGGTTGTGCCCGGCCAGAAGTAGTCGTCCCAGGACCTCACCGATCCGCGCCCCCTGCCTGCCCGTACGAGGTCAGGCGTCCGGAAATCGAGCGTCCACACGCTCCAAACCGCGCCGCACGTATTCGGCGCGGTCGATGTCCCCACGAGTCAGCGCGGTCAGATCCGCGACGTCGTCGCGGTCGGGGTTCCACCCTTCCATCACGTGGTTGGCGATGTTGTTGTGCACGTTCCACTTCTGCTGCTCGGTCAGACCGGCGAACAGATCGGGGTAGCGCACAGCCCAGCCGGGTTCCTCGGTCATGACAGACATCGTATTTCTCCTCAGGTGGTGGTGGCAGTAGCGGTTCATCAGGTGGTGCGTGCGCGGATCGCCGCGAGCAGGGTGGCCACTTCGTCGTTGCCGGTAGTTTCTCCCCGTGCGATCCGACGCACGGCCGCGCGGTCGGCGTCGGTCAGTGGCATGTCGTCCATGTCGTGGCCGGCCGCGACGGCGGCGAGAATCTGTTCCTCGGTGCGAGCGGCAATCTGCTCTTCGGTCGGACGTGGGTTCGGCGATGTCATCGCGTCGGCTCCTTCGCGCGGTGGGTCTGGTCAGAACAGGACGTGTTGGGCGTCGGCGGCCACGGTGTCGGTGAGGTGTTCGTAGGCGGCGGCCATGCGTTCGACGGCGGCGAGGGGTTCCTCGAGCTCAGCGGCGATCTGTTCCCAGCTCATGCCTTCGTCGTAGTGCATGTGCCAGGCCATCTTGTGCAGATCCTCGGCCCGCAACACCGGACCTCCTCGCATGTGGTGGCCGTTCATGCTGTGCCCTGGTGCAGGCGGGCGAGCTGGTCGCGTTTGGTCAGCCACAGTTCTTCGGCACGCTGCTGGTGGCCGGTGAGGCTTTCCCAATGGCCGGCGAGTTCCTCGACGCTGACGGTCTCGCGGATCTGGGACATGCGGGCCAGCAGGCCGGCGTAGCCGCGCCGGTACCACTGGTCGATCACTTTGGCGGCCAGGTGCGGCAGTTCCACACCACCGATCAGTGGTCCCTGAGCGGGGGACAGGATCGCGAACAAGTGCTGCTCGACGCGGGCCAGGCGGCCGGTCTCGTATAGCCGGGCTTGGACCAGGACCGGGTTCGCCGGGCCGCCCTCGTCCAGGACGCTACTCACGGCGGCGAAGATCTCGGCGTGCGCGGGGCTCCAGAACGGATTCCACCGGTCGGGTCCGGTCATGATCTGCCGGACCTGCTGGGCCAGGTCTTTCGGGGCCCACATCAGTGCGGTCAGGAACGCAGCCTCGACGCTGGTGGTGATGGCGTCTTCGGTGCTGACGTCGCCGCCCAGGTGGCTGGGGAATTGATCGACGGTGAGGGCTTCGTTGTCTGGGGTGACCTCGCCGGCCGACTCGATGTCGGTGGCCATGTCGGTTGCTGTGATGGTCATCGGGTCCTCGTTTCCGTCGCTCGTGGGCGTTCGGCCTGGGTCAGTCGGTGGCATAGGACAAGTCCGCGTACACACACCCCGGCCCGTGCGGGTCACTGAGGTGCTCGTGGCATTCGCGGCAGCAGTCCTGGTCGTCGTAGCGCAACGCTTCGTGCGCGGCGGACCATGGCCGTAGCTGGTGTGCCTGCTCGGCGCGCTCGGCCAACTCCTCGAGACGGGCGGTGTCCTCGAGGTCGCCGGCGGCTCGTCGGGCCTGCGCTTGTTGTCGGTAGTGCTGTGCTCGGTCGGCGTAGCTGGTCACTGCGGTCATGGTGTGGGTCTCCAATCGAAAAGACTGCTCAGGGAAGGGAAGTGATGATGCGGTGGGCGGCTCGGATGTCACGTGCAGCGTCGGCGATCCATCGCTCTGCATCGGGCCCGGCCGCACTATCGGCGTAGTCGGTGTCATACAGCTGCCGTTCACCCAGAGCTGCCGTCAACCGGTCAGCGTGTTCCAGGTGTTCGCCGGCCGCGCGTAAGGTGGCTGCCAGATCGGCTCGGGTGGCAGCGATGTCGAGGTTGCGGGCCTCCTCGATTTGATCCATCTCGTGTGCGAACTCCGCACTGTCAACGCTCATCTGCTTCCCCCTCTCTTCATGCCGCCGCGTGAGCAGCGAGTGCCTTGACCCGATCCGGCCGGAAACCGGACCAGTGGTCGTCGCCGGCCACCACAACCGGTGCCTGTAGGTAACCCAGTCCCATCACGTAGTCGCGGGCCTGGTCGTTGGTGGTGATGTCGACGACGGTGTAGTCCAGGCCGTTCTTGTCGAGGGCCTTGTACGTGGCATTGCACTGCACGCATGCGGGCTTGGTGTACACGGTGATGGTGTGCTCAGTCATTGTCTTGGCCTCTCGATTAGTTTCGTGCGACTGCGTTTCTAATAGCTTTATTATATGCGATATTGCGTTGTGCTGCAACACTTTTCGACAATCAACCGCAATTGTTTTGAGCGTTTCCGAGCGGTTCAGAGTGTGGTCATTTCCTGATAACTGGCCCTCTTGTGCGGGCGGGCCGGAGGACCAAGAAAGCGGAGACAAGAACGTGGTGCGAAATACGCGCAGCGCGTGCCGCGTTGTTGGCGCAGACTCTTGGTCCGCAGGTCCGGTCGTGACAACAATGGGGCCATCAGGGAATGCAGCAGGGGTGAGGTGTCTCGAAATCTGTTGCATCGCAGCACCTGCCGGTGGTGATGGTCAGTGCGCCTGGTCGGCGTCGAGGTAGCCGGCCCACTGCATGATCCACCAGTCAGTGTCAGTGAAGTCACTGGTGTGGCCGGTGAGGAGCTGGTGGTAGAGCTCGGTGATGTGGGTGGTGACCGGGTCATGGTCGACAGCAACAGCAGACATAGGTGTCTCTTCTCGTTGACGGCAATAAACGGGGCAGAGCGCGTCGCCGGCGGACGGCAATTCGCCGGAGACACCACTATGTGTACCCGATCGCTATAGATACGTCCTGGTAGATGCAGATGCACAGCACAGGGCCCCACCCTTGCGGGTGGGGCCGGCGGCCGCCGCTAGCTGGTCTCGGCGAACGGGTCAGATGGTGTGCCGTCGGGCAGGTGCCAGTCGGTTTCGAGTTGGCTGGTTCCGTCCTGGCGGATCGTGTGGGTAGTGATGCCTTCTCGGATGATGCTCGTTCCGTCGATGTCGGCGTAGGCAGTGGTGATGGTCATGGTGGGTTCTCCTCGTTGTGGTCGACGCTGTCGGCTTCGCAGTCGCTCAGTGCGGGGTGGGCGGTCAACCCCGAAGAGCAGCGGCGGCCGGAAGCCACTTTCACGCGAGCGCAGCGAGTGCGGGTGTGAAAGTGGTTGGAGCGCACGGGCGTAGCGAAGCGGAGAACGGGCGACACCGCTGGTGCGTGGGTTGACCGGTCGGGCCCCCGGACTGAGAGAATGAGAAGACGCGCGCCCCTTGGTGACCACAGGAACGAAGTTCGGGCCGTAGGCCCGACTACGCGACCGGAACCGATCCCTGTCCACCAAACGGTGGCGTGAACACTCCTCGCGCGGCGGGTACACAGGTGGTGGTGGCTGCCCGTGTGAGGGGTCGGGCAGCCATCGGCCCAGCATCAGCAGGTGGGTTCGTCCCATCGGCCGGGGCGTAGCCCGGTGTCGCGGTCGCTGGGATCACTCCACCTGTCGGCGATCTCGGCGAGACATTCCCACCGTTCACGTTCGGTCAGTCCCGGTGCCCAGCTGGCCCAGCGCCGGCCGGGAAGCATCGGGTTCAGGGCGCAGGGGTCGCGGCGGCCGGCCGCTTTAACGCACACCGATTCCACGGTGAGCTGCTGGTCGTCATCGACTCCGCCGATCTCGCGGACAGCTTCGGCGATGGCGTCGACCACCTCGGGGCGGGTCGCGGCAATGTTGGCTGCTGCCCACAGGATCCCGGTGAACGTGCGGGCCAGCTCGTCGGGAATGACAGCGGGAACGAAGGCGCTGGTGGTCGAGGTCATGACGGGGATCCTTTCGATGGGTCGGGTAGGTCAGCGGGTGTGCAGTGCCGGCGTCGGCGTGGTGAAGTCGGTAACCGAGAGGGCGCTGGTGATCGCGATGCCCAGGTCGTACGGGGAGCGGGGCAGCGGTTCACCCAGGTACGCGAGCCATCGGCCGGCGTCGAGGGTGAGCATCGCCGCTGAGCGGTGCAGGGTGTTGTAGGTCAGGGCCTCGGGGTCGATACCCTCAACCGCGAATGCTGCCGGTAACCAGGTGTTTTCGTCCATGAGCTGGCGCACGGTCGTGCGCACCGCGTCGTCGGTGAATGCGCGTACGCCGTTGATCCCGTCGCACGAGTACGAACGCACCTCGGGCAACTCGGCCGGGTCCGTGCACACCAGGCGGTCGTCGAGCTGGTCGTAGCTGTCGGTCATCCCGTTGAACTGGGCGCTTTGAAACCCAAACCACTCGTTTTGGGCTTGGAGGTTGGCTGGTCCGTCAACCCAGGCCACCCGGAGCCATGCGCTGCCGGTGCCCCGTTCGCAACGGACGGAAAACTTCACGGTGGGCCAGGTGGCGCGCAGGTGCTTACGAAGCTCGGCGGCAGTCTCTTTCGTGGTGAACTTCGGCATGGTGACCCTCCCGGCCTTGGTGCGGCAGACCTGGTGTCCGCCAACTTTTTTGCCCTTCTGGCAATGGAGATAAAGACCGGCATAGGAGGACAGAACACAAGACCGCGGGCGGAAAGTTTTCACGCGGAGCGCAGCGGAGTACGGGTGTGACAAGTTTCCGAGCCCGAAGGGCCGCAGCCGGGGCCTTGTGTGGCGGACGACGCCGGTCACAATCGGAAGGCCAGAAGGGAAAACGAATCAGATCCCGGCCGAAGGCCGGTCCACGGCACCGCCGCAGGCGGTTCCACATGGTTGCTCGCGTAGCGAGCAATGAACGCCGGCCACCTGGTCTGGCGGCTGACCTCAAAGACTGTTGGTCCCAGACGCACGTGGCTGTCTAGGTGATTGTGCGGGAGCGGCGCGGGTTCGGGAGAGCTTGGTGTCGCGGCAGCACTAGGTAATACTTTTGGCATGGGACTTGGTTGGGCGGACTGGATTAGGTTTGTTTTAGCACCCCTTGTTCTTGGTTTGATTGCGGCCATTGTCGCCACCAGGAACGCCAAAAAGACACCCCACGAACGTTTAAAGAACCTTGTCGATATACACGACAAAATGCCCGATCATTTGGATTCCATAAAGGTCGTCGAGGCCGCAATTGCCCGGGAGTTGGTGGATTTCGATCGCCGTGTAGCAGCGGACCAAAAGGGATTCTGGGCAGGAGCGAGGGAACGATTCGCACAATTCGGCGGAACTATCGAGGTATCAATAGGATTTGTGCTGTTCGCAATGATGTTGACAGTAATCGTTACGCACGAAGATAACGACGACACTAGTCCCTGGGCGTTCGTGCTGATTGTGGCGGCGGTGATCGTGGCCGGCGTCGGCCTCATTGTGCGTTTTTCACTCTTTCGCGCCGTGCGAAAATCACTGAGACTGGATCGTGCCGCCGCGCATATAAGTGCGACTTTCCCTCGGACAGGCATTCAATTACTGGCATCGCAAGACGTTATTCCTCCTCAAGACATTGGAGCGGAGTTCGGCGAAGCGGCCGCAAGGCTGAAAACGTTGGGCGTTTTACAAAAGTGACGGCAGTTCAACAGGTCTACGTCTGACGCCGTTCGGAAAAGAAGCAATACAGCTCAGCCTACGAAATGCAGATCGCCAGCATTTCGCACACATGGCTGACGTGAAGGCAGAGATGGAAGCCCGCGAGAGCGAGTCCGGGCCCGACGCGGCCGGGCAGTGATTTTATTGGCACAGTGCGGCGTAGCCGCTCCGTTGATGTAGCCGATCTAGGAAGCGTTCACGGCTTCACCCGTTGACGCGCGGGTATGGGGCGGCCTTCGGTGGTTGGTGCGGAGCGTTAGCGCAGTCACCGGCCATCGAAGGGCGAGGCAGCGCGGCGTAGCCGCTCCGTTTTGTGCCGGTGGTGCCGGCGGGTGGGTTTTCCGCCGGCACCACCGGCCCTGGTCAGGCGGCGGCTGTCTTGTCGGTTGGTTGTGGGTTGAGTTCCTCGGCGAGGGTGTGGACGGTGTCGAGGACTCGTCTTCCGGTGGCGCTGACCAATTCGGTGTCTGCTTCGGCCCATTCGGCTATGTAGCCGATGCTGTAGCTGGTCGTGTCGAGTCCGAGGAGGCCAGCCAGTACGTAAGCGACTGATTCGGCTTCGACTTCGCGGATACCTCGGTGCAGCTGGCGGCGGTCAGTGCCGGTGAGATCGGCGTGGAGCAGTGCGTGGGCTGCCTCGTGGATCATCGTTTTCGCCGTTTGGGCAGGTTCTAGGGCGGTTTCGATGACGATCTGGCGGCTGCCGTCGCAGGTGGTGTAGCCGTTGGTGTGGCCGTCGAGCTCGCGGCGGGTGATGGTCCAGCCTCGGGCGGTCATCACGTCGCGAACCTGGCCGTAGATGCCGTCAGGGTCGGCTCCGGTGAGGCGCTGGGAGGGGTTCTGTTCGATGTCTGCCCAGAGCTTTGCTTTGGGGTTGGCTTTAAGCATGCGCGGGGTGAGTTCGGTGTTGGGGTCGGTTTGCGACTCGTCGAACACCGACAGGATAGGAAATCGGGGTGCTCGGCGTTCGGTTTCCTCGCCGGTGTCGGGGTCGGTGTCGGTAATCCTTTTGGAGCTGTAGCCGAAGATGCGGATGGCTTTTTGTCCGGCTCGTACGTGGCGACCGCGTTCGAGCCACTGGTTGTAACCGGCGACTGCGGTGGCCTCGGGGCATTGGGTGAGGATCAGGACAACGTTTTTGAAGCTGTAGGCGTGGAACGCTGCGGACTGTTCGAGAAATCGGGTCCATTGGTCGCTGTTGGTCAGGGCTTCGACCTTGTCGGCGATGGATGCGTGGAGCTGCTCGGCGAGTTCTTTGCGGGCTTGTGCTTTGTCTGCTGCGGTGGTCGCGCTGCGGGTCATGGTGGCTGCTCCCCTCGAAATCGGTGGCAGACCTGGTGTCCGCCAACTTTTTTGCCCTTCTGGCAATGGAGAGGTGGACCGGGCTGAGGACAGAACGGAGTGGCAGGTGATCGGACAGTTTTTCAGCGAGCGCAGCGAGTGCGGTTTGAAAAAGTGTTCGACCCCGCAGGGGCGATAGTCACCTGTTCGAAGTGCGGACGAACCGGTCACACTCGGAAGGCCAGAAGGACAAAAACGTGACCGTGCCGAAGGCCGGTCACGTCAAGCGGATCTCGGCCGCAGGCCGAGCACTGCGCGCCGCCAGGCGCTCAATCGAGGTGACCGCGCAGCGGGCATGGTGGTGCTTGCGTTCAGGAACGCGGTAGCGACGGGCACGAAGTCGACGGGCTCGACGTCGAACCCTTCGCCGTGGCTGACGCAGTGGTGCAGCACAGCGAGGCGGGCCAGGGCGGTGCCCAGGTCGGGGTGGGTTTCGGTCCATTCGTTCGCGACGTAGTCGGTCCACCACAGAACGAACGTGCCTCCGTCTGGGGCAACGGTGGCGTACAGGTCGGGAAGGGTGAGCGCGGCAACGGCGTTCATGAGGGTTCTCCTGGATCGGGGGGCTGTGGCGCAGCACATTTCGGGACTGTGCGTCAGGTGACGGTGCGGCAATGGCGGCATTCCCATTGCCCGCTGACGCGGGTGCAGGTGCGTCGCTCTTCGCAGAGCCAGCACCGCTGGTTGGCTCGGGTGATGGTCTCGCCGGCCTGATCGGCGGCCGCCACTGCGGCGGCCACGCTGAGCTGGGCGCGGTGGGCGGCGCGGACCTGTTGGTCGCGGTCGTGCTGCTCGGCCTCGGTCAGCGGCGGCCGGGCGCTGGCCTGCAGGTAGCCGGTGAACGCCCGCGCGCAGTCCGGGCACACGTCGCCCTGCTCGCCGATCGGGTTGACGCACCCGGGGAGCACGCAGCGGGCGAACAACTCCAGTTCGGTGACGTTATGCATGTCGGGGCCTTTCAGTCGATGATGATCGGCAGGCGGGCCACCGGGTCGGGGGGTGGCCCGCCCACCCACATCAGTGGTCGGTGTGTTCTTCGCCGTCTGAGGTGTCGCGGCGCAGGTGCGCGGCCCAGAACGTCTCGGCAGCCTCCGGGTTTCCGGCGGCCCGCAAAGCGGCGACTGTTGCTTCTGCTTCGAGGCAGGTGAGGGCACCGGCGATGTCGTCGGCCACGTCGAGTCCGCCGAAGATGTCGGCCCACACCGTCAGGGCGTCGGGCGCCTCGGCCGGTGTTCCGGCGTCGACGGCGCTCTGCCAAAACTCCACCGCCTCAGCGCTTTGAACGCTGTAGGACGGCAACCCGGTCCCGGCCCACGCGGACCGCAGTTCGTGGTCGACAGATGTCACGAGGTCACCGCGCCATTCTCTGGCCGATCCGAGCGCGGCCATCACCGATGCGACGGCGAGCTGGGCGCGACGTGGGTTGATGTGATCGGCGATCTCGGCAATGTCCATGACTGGGGTCTCCCTCGGGTCGGTGCGGCAGACCTGGTGTCCGCCCACTGTTTTGCCCTTCTGGCAAGGGGAGAGGTGGACCGGCTCAGGAGGACAGAACACAAGACCGCGGGCGGAAAGTTTTCACGCGGAGCGCAGCGGAGTGCGGGTGTGAAAAGTTTCCGAGCCCGCAGGGCCGCAGCCGCGGTCTTGTGTGGCGGACGACGCCGGTCACACTCGGACGGCCAGAAGGGACAAAACGAGAGAAACCGGCCGCTAGGCCGGGCACTGTGCGCCGCAGGCGCTTCCGATCAGGTGACCGCGCAGCGGGCATTCCGGTTCGTCTGCCGCGTGATGAACGCACAACGAGGGCCCACCCCGTATCTCGGGGGTGGGCCCTTGTATGTGGGTTCAGTGAGCTGGCTGGGGGTGCTGGATACCGATGGCTTCTTCGAGGTAGTAGCTGGCCCGCTCTCGCTGGGCGGTGGTGGCCGCCTGCTCGAGGAGGATGGTGTTGGCCAGGCTTTCGGCGTGGTGGGCGGCCGAGCGTTGTCGGTCGGTGCCGTTGCCGGCCGCGACGGCCTCGTGGATGGCTTGGCGGGCCTGTTCGAGGATCTCGGGGATGGTGCTGGTTGCTGCGGACATGATTCGGCCTTTCGGTAGGTGGCGCTGACGCCTTGCAGTCGGGCTGGGCGGGTGCTTCTATCAACTTCGCAACTGAATCCGCCGGCGGGCGCCCAACGACTACAGCTGGCAACCCGTTGAATGAACCAGCTGAGCTGCGCGGATATGAGGCGGCTGGCTGATAGCCTGCGCGCATGGCGGAGGTAAGGCGAGCAGAGGTAGACGACTCCAAGTTCAATGCCGGGTTCAAGTACCCGTACTCGCTTCGAAGGACGGACTTCGTGTCTGCGATGCAAGACGTCTATGACTTCTTCGGCGATGTCAATGAGAACTTGACGGGCAGAGGGTTGCAACGACTCGATGAGATGCTTCGGCCCGCTGCAATGTCAGGCATGTTATCCGACATGATTACCGACAGTGTTGCGAATCACTCGCGAGGGTTGACCTCGAACCTCTTTCACAACGGCCATCCTGATCTAATCGTGAAGGGCCGTTACCCCCAGGACGGGGTTAAGGCCGGCGAAGAGGGTGTCGAGATAAAAGCGACTCGCAGCCGGGGTGGCGCGGTTGATATGCATGGCGCTCGTAACCAGACACTTTGTGTGTGGGTGTACGAGGTCGACAACGACCGCAGCAAGTCGGTGTACGACCGTGAGCCGCTGAGATTTCGGGAGATCTACTTAGCCGAGGTCGTCGTTGACGACTTCCGCCGGAACACCCGTGGAGCGCTTGGGACACCGACGTCGACGTTACACCGCGAGGGGATTAAGAAGTTTCGGCAGAGTTGGGTCTATCTGGATGTGGGCGACGGTGGTCATTCGGCGTGGCGGGTCTGACCGGGTCGTGTCTGGAACTGTGCGAGTCTAGGGATTGCCGCTTTTGCCAACTTGAAATAGTGGGGATCGCGTTCTAGGCCAATAGATTCGTAACCGATGTTCTCTGCGGCTGCGAGCGTCGATCCAGAGCCCGCAAAGGGGTCAAGCACGATGCCCTCGCCCATCGGCAGTGAGGCGCGGACCACAGTCCGCAGGAAAGACTGCGGTTTCAGTGAGGGATGGTCAGCTAAAGCCCGCTCGTTCTTCCGCGTCGGGTGAGACAGAATTAGATCACCGAATGGTTGGCCCTCTGAGATGCGGCGCAGTCCACCAGTTTTTGAACTTACGTAGATTGTCGGCGACTGTCTTGCACTCAATCGGCCGGCGATAGAGTAGCCACGGTTCCCACTGTGATCTGGCCATGACTGATACGTCCGGGAACTCGTCGTGCGCGTTCTTGGGCCGGTCGCCACCGCGCATAGTCATCACCGCTCGCACAATTTCTCCACGGCGTTCTAGACCGGCGTTACCAAGGGCCGCGGAGATGTATGGAGAGACAAGCGGGTTGGCTGCCACCATGACGTGGGCACCGGGAACTAGTGCGGGGAGCAGCAACTCAGCCCACGTCTGAAAGAACTCAGTTATTCGTTCCAGATCAGACTTAGTCATAGTCGTGAAGCGCGGCAACGGTGCGCGTTTATGACCGTCGAACGACGGCGGGATTCTCCACACTCCACCCTTGCCAGCACGTAGCTTTGCTTGTTGATCGTCGGTATATTCGTGCAGACCGTACGGGGGATCGGTGACTACGGCATGGATCGACTTTTCCGCCCGGCTCTTGAGCCACGTGAGGCAGTCCGTACTGATCAACTCAGCTCGTCCGTAGGTGAACGGCTGCGGGCGAGTCATGTCCGTGCTCGCTTCTTCCGGTACGAGCCGCGGTCTAGCCGCTCGAAGACGGCCGGAGTGTTTAGCCGCAAATATGAGCGCACCGACGACCGCGCCACTGCGCGACCAATGTCTTTTTCGACGGCCGCGTGGATTTCGTCGATGGTCATCGGCCCGGGCTTCGTGAAGGACTTCAGGATCGCGTCGCGCACTACGCCAGGCTTCTCACTCATGAGCGTGAATGTAGACGTCTAGACGTCGCATGTAAAGCGTCTTCGCCGTTCGCGCGGCAACAGCCGGTCAGGCAGCTCTATGTACGGTCGTCCTGGGCCTCCTGCTGTGGGGTCCTGGAGCAGCGTCCGGCATCGATGAGGTTGGGGGGCTTGCCTCCTTGTACAGCGTCTCGTCGACGAGCATTGCGTAAAGAACATCCGATCGTCGACGTGCTAAACAGATAAGCGCCGCGTGATGGCTTTTGCCCTCGCTGCGCTTGCGGTCATAGTAGGCCCTACTAACCGGGCGTTTGAGGGATGCGAATGCGGCCAGGTACATGGCCCTTTTCAGTCGGGTATTGCCGCCATGTTGGTGGTGCTCGCCTTTAATCGAGGTGCCCGAGCGGCGCGTTCGTGGAGCTACTCCGGAGTACACGGCCAATCGACCGGGGTTGTCGAATCTTCGAATGTCGCTGATCTCGACAAGGATGGTAGCTGCTGTCCGGGTACCGACCCCAGGCATCGAGGTGATGACCGCGCCGTGGGGATGGCGTTCGAGTTCGGCGTTGAACTGTTTCTCCAGCTCGGCTCGCGCAGCACGAACATCGAGCAGTTGTTGTGCGAGAGTCGATATGACGAAGTCAGCCTTTGCTGAACCCGGGACGATGACTGATTGCTCTGCTAGAGCCTTGGTAATCGTGGTCACGACGTGGTCGCCGACACGTGGAGCGTAGCCACGCGCCACCTTACGGACGGCAGCTGGGCGGGCGTTTGATAGTCCGTGCGGGCCGCCAAATTTGGCCAAGAGTCCGGGGCCAATCGGGCGGTGCAATTGCTTGCCGACGGCACGTTCGAGCGCTGGGTGCACCGACAGCAAAAGTGATCGTATGCGGTTGATCAGGCGGTTCTCCTCGACGGCAAGGTCGGCGTCAAACCCGGCGAGGATGCGCAGGCCTTCAACGATCTCGTTGCGGCTTTCAACTGGGACGAGTGTGTTGGGTAGTGTCCTTGCGGCGTCGGCGATGACGTACGCATCGCGGGCATCTGTCTTCACTGAGCCCGCGTACAGGTCGGCGATACGTCGCATCCGGAGACCTGGAAGATATGCAAGATCTAGGCCGCAGTCTCGAGCGACCGCCAGTGGGAGGGCTCCGATATTTCGCGGCTGGTCGACGACCACGAGAACCGACCCGTGGCCAGTCAGCTCTCCGAGCAGATCTCGTATACGCGCCTCGTCTTGCGGTAGCTCGCGGTTGAGAACTCGGCTGCCGTCAGGGCGCAGGGCGATAGCGTGATGTTTGAACTTTCCGACGTCGATTCCGCAGTACACGTCGTAGCTGTCAGTTGGCATTGGACTCCTTCGCCGATCGTGGTCGTGAAGATGTAGTGGCGGCATCGATTCCCGGCACACACGTTATGAGGGCCAGCCAGTGCTGAACCACGCCTCTATTAGCGGTGAAACGACGCCAGACCGCCCCGGCGGCGACACCCGCCGAGACCTACACACGGCCAAAGGGCTGTGAGCCATACCGGAGCGGCTGACTAGCCCCGGTATTAACACCGGAGTCTGACAAGAAAGATAACGGTGGGCTGTCAACCCCGAAGAGTCCCGGCGGCCGGAAGCCACTTTCACGCGAGCGCAGCGAGTGCGGGTGTGAAAGTGGTTGAAGCGCACGGGCGCAGCGCAGCGGAGAACGGGCGACACCGCCGGGGCGTGGGTTGACAGGTCGGGGTCCCCGGCCAGCCACCATGAGAAGGCGCGCGCCCCTGTGGTGACCACCAGGGCGAAGCTCGGACCGCCAGGTCCGACAACGCGGACTGAGGGGGAGAGAAGCCTGGCCAACGCGACACAGGTCTGGGGAGAAACGTGTCGGGACCGG
>NZ_AYTE01000044.1:0-4388 GCF_000506245.1 Williamsia sp. D3
CGGCGCTCGCGGCGGTGTGCCGGGCCTCCGCGGCGGCCAGCAGCGCCTTCGACGGCACGCAGCCCACGTTCACGCAGGTTCCGCCGATCGTGCCACGCTCGACCATCACCACCCGTTTGCCGAGGTTGACCGCGGCGATGGCGGCGGCGAACGCCGCCGAACCGGAACCGATGATCGCCAGATCGGCGCGCGGGGATGTCGTGGTCATGGCGGGTTCTCCTTGCTGGGGGACTCCGGTCACGGAGCAGGTTGCTATTCGTGTTGACGAATATCTCCGGGCATCATACTATGCGCTTATCCGAATAGTTCAACTCTCTTTGTGGAGGCCATCCCCCGTGCCCCGGTCCACGACCGCCGCCGTCACCGCGCCCGGCGGCGAGACGGCCTGCACGCATCTGGATGCGACGGCGAAGTTCTTTCGCGCGTTGTCGGATCGACGCGGTTGAAGCTGCTGGAGTTCATCCTGGCCGCCGAACGCACCTCCGCGGAGTGTGTCGAGCACGCCGGCATCTCCCAGCCGCGGGTGTCGGTGCACCTGTCCTGCCTGGCCGACTGCGGTTATGTGACCGCGCGCCGCGACGGCAAGAAGCTGCGCTACTCCGTCGGCGACCCACGCGTGGCGGACCTGGTGATGCTGGCCCGCTCCCTCGCCGCCGACAACGCCGCCGCGCTGACCTGCTGCACCCGCATCGACACCCCTCAAGGGAACGGAGGCCGGTAATCATGAACGCACGCAACGACTCCACGGGGATCGGCGGCCCGCTCGCGGTGGCGGGTGCCGCCATCAGCGGCGATGAAGCGGCCTTCTGTCGCCAGGTGAACTGCACGTAGAGCACCACTGCGGCCCCGGCGGCCGCGAGTGTTTCACGGCTGTCCAACCAGTTTCGCCGGCAACGGTCAGAGAGTAGATGGCCGAGCCCGTGGCTGCTGTGACCAGCAGTGCGCAAGAACGTCTAATGACGGCTGGGGCGTCCGTGCCGGGGGCAACGGTGGCAGCACACGCAGCAGGCCGAACAGCACAATCAGGCCGACCGGGATGTTGATGAAGAACACCCATGGCCAGCCTGGTCCGGCGGTGATCAGTCCGCCGAGCAGAACCCCTACCGCCGCGCCCCCGCCGCCCAAGGCCGACCAGATACCCAGGGCGCGATTGCGTTCATCCCCGACGAACAACCGAATGACCACCGACAAGGCCGCTGGTGAGAGCATCGCCGCTCCGACGCCCTGCGCGACTCCGCCGCCGAGCAACCACCCGGCGTTCTCGGCGAGCCCGGCTGTCAGGGATCCGCGGTGAAGGCGACCAGGCCTGCGAAGACAAGCGGCTTGGCCCCGTTCAGGTCTGCACTTCGTCCACCGAGCAGCATCAAACCGCCGAACGTCAGGGTGTATGCGGCAACCACCCACGTCAGCGCCTCGCGCGACAGGTTCAGATCCGTACCCACCTGAGGTAGCGCGATCGCCACGACGGTGACGTCGAGGATCAGCATGAATTGGGCCGTGCCCAACAAGACAAGTGCAATCCAGCGCTTCGGGTGCAGCCCCTCGCCGGCTTCCGAAGTGTTCGTCGCGGTAGTCATCGCGGTCTCCTAAGTCATACACAAGCGTACGAGTTAGTCGCTGGTACGATAACTCATACAGTCATGTACGGGAAGTGGGGCATCAGTGTCGACCGCCTCTCCGCGGGTCAACTTCAAAAGGGCTGACGCCGTGCGGAACGTCGAGCGCATCCTTGACGCCGCGATTGCCTGCCTGACCCAGCGCCCCACCGCGACGATGGCTGACATCGCCAAGGAGGCGGGACTCGGACGGGTGACCGTCTACGGTCACTTTGCCTCTCGTCCGGTGCTCATCGACGCTGTCGTCGCTCGTGTGATCGAGCGCGGCGAGCGGACGTTGGCCGCGGTCGACATCGAGGGAGACCCGCGGGAAGCGCTGGCCCGTGTAATCGAGAGCAGCTGGCAGTTGGTGGACCAGGCGCGCTCGGTCATCGACGCCACTGCAGAGGAGCTCTCGCCAGAGCGCATCCGCCAACTCCACGACAGCCCGGCAGCCAGAGTTGGATCACTGATTGAACGTGGTCGTCGTGAAGGGTTGTTCCGGACCGATATGCCGACCTCATGGCAACTCGCCGTGCTCCACCAAGTCCTTCATGGCGCAGCGGCGGAGATTGCCTTCGGTCGCCTCGAGGCCGTCGACGCACCGCGAGTCATCATCACGACCGTCTTCACGCTGCTCGACGCCCACTGACCCGCCAGATCAGCAGTGCGCTCTGCGCGCAGGGCGTCAACGAGGGGCAACAGCAGACGTTGGTGCATCTGCACAAAAGCGTGGCAAGCTCGAATGTGCACCGTGCCCGGAAGCTACGGGGCGACCTGGGCTGAGCCGTCGCCCCCACATCACGATGGGCCGTGTGCCGTAGTGCCAATCATGTCGTTCCCGCCGTCGTGGTGAGTGTTGTTGGCGTTCTGTCCGATTGGTCCGATGGCGTTGCCTACGCCGAAGGACAGTGCAAGTACCGCAACCGTGGCTACAGCGAACCCGCCAAGTATGAATGGGGTTTTCATAGGATTTGAGGCTCCTACTCATCTACGTTTCGCGGGCAAAACCTCTTCGGCGACCGACGAGGCGCAGAATGCGCACGTCGTCCCGGAATGGTGTAAGTGGTGGTGATCACGGTGACGTCCTTTCTATTGGTGATTGCGAAAAAGTGTGCGCAAGTCAGGATTTGACGAGCCGGGCGATCGCATCGGAGGCTTCCCTGAGCTCGTCCTCGGCGGCCGGACCGTCAACAGTCGCCGCCCGAACGACACAGCGAGTCAGGTGCTCATCCAGCAAACCGAGTGATACCGACTGCAAGGCCTTGGTCAGTGCGGCGATTTGCGTGAGGACATCAATGCAGTACTGCTCCTCCTCCACCATTCGCTGAACTCCTCTGGCTTGGCCCTCGATGCGGCGCAAGCGCTTGAGGTAGTCGTCTTTGCTGTGCAGATACCCGCGCTCGGTGTTGTGGTCATGGTCTTGGCAGTTCATACCCGTTGTCCCTCTGTCATCTTCAGCCCTCAGCGGCCCGGCTTGACCGGCTATCGCTACGTACCCCCATGGGGTACCTGCTGTACAGTACACCATACCCCTATAGGGTATTAATCCTGAGCGGGTCCGCATTCCAGCGCTGCCAAAGAAAGCCCGCTCAGGTCACGGTTCAATACCCCCTACGAGTACGGAGTACAGATGTCATCGCCAACCGCACCATCTGCGGGCACCGCCCGCTGGTGGGCCCTCGCACTGATTGCCACCGCGCAGTTCATGGTCATAATGGACACCTCCATCATTGGAGTCGCGTTGCCTGAGATGCAGGCCGATCTCGGCTTTACCCAGCACAATCTGTCGTGGGTCTTCAACGCCTATGTCGTCGCTTTCGGCGGGTTGCTACTGCTCGGCGGGCGACTGTCCGACTTGTTCGGCGCTCGACGTATGTTCGCCACGGGGTGGGTCATCCTGTTGGTGGGCTCCTTCGTCGCCGGCATTGCCGGTAACGTCGGCGTCGAGCTCGCCGGCCGCGTCGTCCAGGGCATGGGCGCAGCGCTTATCGCACCATCAGCACTGACCTTGCTGATGATGCTGTTCGGGTCCAACCCCAAAGAACTCACCAAAGCGCTGGCACTCTATGGCGCGGCCGCTCCCGCCGGCGGCACTGCTGGTGTATTTCTCGGTGGCGTACTCACCGAATACGCCTCATGGCCCTGGGTTTTCTACATCAACATCCCCATTGCGGTCGTCGCACTGCTGGCCGCTCGGGCCCTGATGCCCAGCGGCGCCATGGGCGGGGGCGGATCGATCGATCTGTTCGGTGCGCTCACAGTGACCCTCGGTCTGGCGGCTGCGGTCTATGGCATCGTTCGCGCCCCTGAATCCGGCTGGAACTCAAGCGAAACATGGGTGGCCCTCGGTATCGCCGCTCTGCTCCTGATCGCCTTCTTCGTCTCCCAAGCCAAAACGCGTGACCCACTAATGCGGCTATCGATCTTCCGAACCCCCAACCTGGGGGCGGCCAACCTCGCCCAGTTACTACTAGGCGCCGCGTGGATCCCGATGTGGTTCTTCTGACGGCGCTCATTGAAATTCCCCAGTAACGCTCACTGAAATTCCCCACCCGTGTGGCACCGCCAACGAGGGCGGGTCTCCCTCGATGCTGATGGTCTCTGACCACTCATCAGCTACTCGAAGGAGACCCGCTTTCTCATGCTTACATGGGAGGACGATATGGAAGTACACGCCCTGCACAAACGAGGGTTGACGATCTCGGCGATCGCCCGCCACACCGGCCGAGACCGCAAAACGGTCCGCGCCTATCTCAACGGCACCCGCTCGCCCGGCGAGCGGGGCGCGCA